>PMLN01000194.1 GCA_003158885.1 Anaerolineae bacterium | reverse complement strand
GAATTCTTCCGATGAAACATACAACACGCTCGATCCGTTCGCATGGCAGGCATTGCCGATGGCATGAAGCAGGTGAGTCTTTCCAAGCCCCACGCCTCCGTACAAGAAAAGCGGATTGTAGGCGCGGGCGGGTTTCTCTGCCACCGCCATGCAAGCCGCATGCGCAAGACGATTGCCTGCGCCCACTACGAACGTTTCAAAGGTATAACGCGAATTAATGGTGGAGTTGCGTGCAGGCAGTTCCTCCGTATCCTCACGGACATTTCCAGCGGCTTCCGTTTCAGACGATTCCGCCTTGTCTTCCTGCGTCACAACGAAATCCACGGAGGTACTCGAGTTGAGGATTCCGACCAACAGGCGATCCACTGTGCTGGCCAGACGATTCTCGAGCCAATCCCGCGCATAAGCATTCCGCACTCCGACGGTTAAGATGCCGTTTTCATACGACAATGGACAAGTATCGCGCACCCACGTATCGAAAGATGCCTTGGGCATCTCCATTTGTAACTGTCCGAGCACGGATTGCCATGCATGTTCCAGGTTCATAAACCATTCCTTGGATCGGGAGTGAGGGTACATTGAACTAACCCGCCAAAACCCGCGGCTTAGTGAGATAAAAATATATTTGGCTCGATCAAACTAACTATCAGGGACTTCAGATGTGAAAGAACTCTACATCCTCTCGTTCAGCGTGACCATATTCTAGCAGAAAAGCCTTTCACATAACAACACTTTTCGCCTACGCTTAGTTAAAAACATTTCCTTTTTTAAGGTTGATCAATGTTAAAGAATCAGCGCGCGAACAATAAAAAGGTCATTGAAAATCAGAACAGGCGTTTCAGCCAAGCGCATACTCATAAATCAACACGCCCCCATATATAGGGTTGAAAGAGCTTGTGAACACCCTATACGTATTTATGTTTAAGAGTTTGTTAAAAGAACGCGCCGCAGAAAAACTTTGATTCGCATTGCATGAATATCCGGTTTGCGTGATTCAAATGTTAAAGAAACGGCAGGACCCTGTTTTTATGCGCGCGCGCTGCGCGGAACCCATGCAAGTATGGTCGTGCCATCGCCGATGACCGATGTAATATCCACTTCACCGCCCACCGAGCGGGCACGTGTTTGCATATTCGATAATCCATGACCAATCGTCATCGCCATTTTTTCCAAATCAAAGCCCTTGCCGTTATCGTGGATCTCCATAATCGCACGTTCGGAAGTCATCCACACATTGATATCCACCCGTTTTGCGCCTGAATGCTTGGCTGCATTCGCCAAAGTCTCCTGGCAAATATGAAATAGTGCCAATGAATTCGTCTGAGGCAGGTGATCCAAGTCATCCTTTGGGCCGGTCAGCGATACTTCTGCAAATGTGTGAGCGCGATATTCAGTCACCAGCCGCTTCAAACCATCCATCAAACCATCATTCCCCAATTGGCGCGGGCGCAAATCGAGGATATAGGCGCGAATATCGCGAATGGCTTGATTTAAACCCTCAATGGATTCCTTGATCCGGACTTTTGAAAGGCCGGCATCATTATCCAATGAGTGTAAGGCGCTATCCAGCGAAAGTCCAACGCCATAAATGGATTGAATAATNNTCCAAAAACTTAAGGCCTTCCTCCTCCAACGGTTCACTGCTGCGCGTCGCCACGCTCATGACCCCCATTAAACTCGTAGCCGATTTCATGGGAAAATCGGCAATTTGACGGAACCCCTCCTTCACAACGGAAGGCCGCAAGTAACGCGATTCCTCCCCCAAGTCGGTCACGATCATGCGCTGGCCGGTTTGCGCCACCAAGCCGACAATCCCGTCTCCAACTTGGAAGGTATGTTTGGCCCAGAAAGCTTCCGCCGCCTGGCCGCGATGCAAAACCATACGCAAAGTCTTCTTATCTTCCTCCAGAAGGAAGATTTCACCGGCATCCACCTTCATGTATGCCATCACGACTGCCAGAGTTTTGTTCAGGATTTCGCCAAGTTCCAGGGAGGAGGTCAAGGCTGAGGCGAATTCATTGACGAGGGCAAGGTCTTCACTGCGACGAGTCAGGGCGGCATCCCGCTCCTGCATATGTTCCACCAAGCGCGCATTCTGAATGGCCGCGGCTGCATATCCGGCCAACATTTGGATGATCTTCTCATCATCTGCCGTAAATTCGGCGCTGCCGATCTTATCGGTCAGATAAATCTGTCCCAATTGCCGATCACTGGTGCGGATGGGAACGCCCAGGAAAGAAACCATGTTGGGATGGTTGGGAGGAAAGCTCGTCGAACGCGCATCCTTCGCAATGACCGGCACACGCAAAGGTTCCTCCGTATTCATCAAGGCGCCGATCAACCCCAAGCCCACGGGTGGATGAGGAATACGTTTGATCTCTTCCTTTGTCATGCCGACGGAAATGAATTTATCCAGCTTGCCTGCATCATCCAGCACGCCAAGCGCTGCATAACGCGCTTCCACCTGTTCACACGCCAGCGTTGCGATGCGTTCCAAAAGATGGTCAAGGGAAACTTCCTTGACCAGTTCCAAACTCGCCCGATGCAAAGCAATCAGACGATCCTGTAATTGTTCACGCGTCAAGAGCATTCAAAGACACCTCCCCTCAATTAAACCACAGAATCTGATAGTTTTTGGCAGAAACACCCTATAAAATTGGAATCTGTTTGATGAAAGGACAACCGTGACCCAATCCCGTATTTCCGGCTTCTATAAGCTAACTTTGGATGAACGCCGTGCCAAGCTGGCGGACTCGGCGTCTCTTGCCCTCGATGATCTGGCGGCCTTCAATTTAAACGGCGGAATCACGCCTGAATCCGCCGATCACATGATCGAAAACGCAATCGGCACATTCGCCCTGCCATTGGGCGTGGGATTAAATTTCATGGTTAACGGAAGGGATGTTTTAGTCCCGATGGCCATTGAGGAGCCATCCGTTGTAGCCGGCGCATCCTTTATGGCGAAACTTGCACGTGCAGGCGGCGGATTTATGGCAACCACGACCGATCCATTGATGATCGGGCAAATGCAAGTTATCCACATTGCCAACCTGGAAGAAGCCAGGTTGAAATTGTATGAGCACAAGGCGGAATTACTCGCCGAAGCCGATTCCATCGATCCGGTCCTGAAAAAATTCGGCGGCGGCGCACGCGATCTCGAAGTTCGCATCATAGAAGATTCCCCCATTGGCGGATTTTTGGTGGTCCATCTTATTTATGATGTGCGGGATGCAATGGGAGCGAACGCAGTCAACACGGCGTGCGAGAAACTTGCACCGCACATTGAATCCATTACGGGCGGGCATGTCCATCTGCGCATCCTATCGAACCTGGCCGATCGGCGGATTGCCCGCGTACGCTGCATGATCCCGGTCAAAGAATTGGCATTCGATACTTATACAGGCGAGGAAGTGCGGGATGGCATCATTGCCGCGTATGCCTTCGCGGCTGCAGATCCATACCGCGCCGCGACGCATAATAAAGGCATCATGAACGGCGTGGATGCCGTGGTGATCGCCACAGGCAACGATTGGCGCGCCATCGAGGCCGGCGCGCACGCGTACGCCGCCCGTTCAGGCAAATACACTTCGCTATCCACCTGGAATAGAGACAAGGAAGGCAATCTCATCGGCACACTGGAAATGCCCATGGCGGTTGGAATCATCGGAGGAGCGACCAAAGTCCATCCCGCCGCGCAAGCCGCGCTCAAACTGACGGGCGCAAAAACAGCCGGCGAATTGGCCGAGATCATTGTTTCGGTCGGGCTCGCTCAAAACATGGCGGCGCTGCGCGCGCTGGCTACCGAAGGCATCCAGCGCGGGCATATGTCCCTCCATGCGCGGCAGGTGGCCGTCGCCGCCGGCGCGAGCGGTGATATGATTGAAAAGGTCGCGGCACAGATGGTTGCGGAGAAAACAGTTAGAATCGATAAAGCCGAAGAAATATTGAAGGCACTAAAGGCTCAATAAATTTCCTGAACCGAAAGCCCATGAATAAAAAACTTGGTATTCTCTCCATCCTTCTTATCTTTATTTTGGCATGTGGTTTTGCGGGTTCAACACCGCCTCCACCGACGGTCTCTGCGATTCCATCTTTCCAATCCCCGCAGATTCCCACTGCGATTCCTCCAACCCCGACACTCGTGCCGTCGCCGACCCAGCCAGCCTCTTTGGGAACCATTGCCCTTGATTTTGTGGCCTTGTTATGCGATGCGAAGTGGATGAACGGCGCTCAACACTTTACAGCCTGCCCACCTGCAAATGCCGATCGTTCAGGCGGCTATGCAGTGGTGATTGATCCCACAACCGAAGGCCTACCTGCCAATACCCCAGTTCTTTTGACGTTTGCCGGCACATATTCTGCCGCCATTTTTCTGCGATATCCGACCTTCAAAGTGCATGCCGGAGATCGCTTCCGCACCACGCTGCGCTGTTCGGGACCCGCCAATTCGCAGTGCAACGTGCAATTCGCACTGGAATATTACGACGCGCAGGGAAAATACCATAGTCCGTTTATGCAATGGAGCTACAACCCAAGCATACCCGATATTCATGTAAATGCAGACTTGAGCTCACTCACCGGTCAAGGCGTGGATTTCGTGCTGGCCCTGCGGCCGGGGAATGGCACTTCAGCACAGGATGACGGCGCTCTATGGATCGCGCCGCATATTTACCGTCCAAATCCGTAAACGGTAACGAGTTAAATATGCCCAAGAAATTGACGAGGCAAGATTTTCTGAAACTCAGCGGCGTTGCATCTGCCGGGATGTTCTTATTTGCCTGTGATGCAGCAACAAAATTTCTTATGCCAACCCAAACTCCCTGGCCAACCTCCACACCATTTCCAACTGCAACGAATACGCCTGTGCCAACATCAACGCCATTTCCGACCGCGACGAATACACCTGTGCCAACTCCAACCAAGGTTCCAAAGTATTTGCGAGATTTTGCGGAGAAGCTTGGTTTAGAGATTGGGGTTGGTTTGGGAGCATCCCAAAACCAAGAAATTTATCAGGAAGTGATGACCAGGGAATTCAATCTATGCATATCGGATTCGGCTTTTCATTGGGCAACCAATGTTCTGCATCCTCTCCGCCCAAGCCAGGATCAATTTGATTTCACAAATCCAGACGCGGTTGTGACCTACGCCCAACAGCACAATCTTCCCTTGCAGGTTCATCACTTAGTTTGGGGAAATGAGCCCACCCTGCCTGCCTGGCTCAAGGAAGGAAATTTCAGCAAAGAGGACTTGCTTGCAATTATCGAAGAGCACGTGACTACCATCGTTTCACGCTACAAGGGCAAAGTCAAAGAATGGACTGTTATCAATGAAGTACTTGCGCCTTATGATTTTTGGGGAATAAAACTTGGCATTGATCCCAACTGGATCGCAAAAGTATTCGGATGGGCTCATGATGCAGATCCGGATGCAATATTAATCCTGAGCGACTCTAAAATCGAGATTCCCGGAGCCTTAGATTACAACTCTGCTAAAAACAGCAGAATGCTTAACCTCGTTCAGGATTTAAAAGCCAGTGATGCACCGATCAATGGCGCCGGCTTTCAAATGCATCTAACGGAAAAAGATTTCTTAACCCAAAAGCAACTGGAAATCAAATCCAATGCGCTGAAGCAGAACATCATCAATTATAGAGCGCTGGGAGTTGATGTATTCGTCACCGAATTCGATCTAAGACTGGATGGAATCCCCGGATCGCAGGCAGACAGATTTGCACTGCAAGGCCAAGCATGCAGGTCGCTCTTCAAAGCCTGCCTTGACGGCGGATTAAAAAGTTTTTGTGTATACGGGCTGATTGACAGAGACTCCTGGCTGGAAAACCCCTCCGTTGGGGGAACCCACGCGGCCGATACACAGCCATTAATTTTTGACGATAATTACAATCCCAAGCCGGCTTATTATGCAATGCTCGATGTTTTACAACAATACACACAATAAAATATATCAACCAAGCAAGGAAATCTTATGATCACTCAACAACCTTCGCGAAGCACCCCTTGGGGGCAATCATCTCCCATCCTCCTCAAACCTGTCAAGCCCGTTGGCATTGTCGGTTACGGCGCATACGTGCCTCGCTACCGCCTGCCCGCCAAGGAAGTCGCGCGCGTATGGACCGGCGGCAAAGGCGGACTTCCCATCAAGGAGAAAGCCGTTCCCGGACTCGATGAAGATGTCGTCACGATGTCGATCGAAGCGGCGCGCAACGCCATGAAGCGCGCTCAAATCGACCCAACCGAATTGCGCGCGGTATGGGTCGGGTCGGAGTCTCATCCGTATGCGGTCAAACCCACCTCCACCATAGTGGCCGAGGCCATTGGCGCAGTCCCCAATACGCAAGCTGCCGACTGGGAATTTGCATGCAAGGCCGGCACGGAGGCATTGGTGGCCGCGATGGGATTGGTCGGCTCAGGCATGGGGCATTATGCCATGGCGATCGGTATGGACACTGCGCAGGGCAAACCCGGCGACGCGCTCGAATACACGGCAGGCGCGGGCGGCGGCGCGTACATCGTCGGCCCGGCGGAAGAGTCGCTGGCGCTCATCAACGCTTCCTACTCCTATGTTACCGATACGCCCGACTTCTGGCGGCGCGAAAATCAAAAGTACCCCGAGCATGGAGTGCGCTTCACGGGCGAGCCGGCCTACTTCAAGCACATCACCGCAGCCGCCACACAAATGATGGAAGCCCTAGGTACGACTGCCAAAGATTACAAGTGGGCGATCTTCCACCAGCCGAACACGAAGTTCCCGCAGCGCGTCGCATCCCAACTCGGATTTTCAATGGAGCAGATCCAACCCGGCCTGCTGGTGTCTGTAATTGGAAACACCTATGCCGGCGCGGCGATCATTGGCCTGACCGCCACTCTCGACATTGCCCAACCCGGCGACAGAATTCTGATGGTCTCCTTCGGCTCCGGCGCCGGCTCGGACGCCTTCGATATCACCGTGACCGACAAGGCTCCCGGCCGTGCCGGCCTGGCCACGAAGACCCAGGAATATATTGCGCGCCGAACGGAGATTGATTACGCAACCTACGTGCGCTATCGCGGAAAACTGGCAATGAAGTAAGAACGGGAATCGTAATTCGTGAATCGGGAATCGGTTTTCCCCAATTCACAACCTCCGCTTCCCCATACCTTATGCCCGAGGCATTTATGGCTTTTTTCGATCTCACTCTCGATGAACTCAAGGCCTACCATCCCCAACGCGAAGAACCCAACGATTTCGACGCGTTCTGGAAATCCACATTGGCTGAAGCACGCGCTCACCCGCTTAACGCGAGATTTGAGCGCGTGGATTACGGCCTTACCGCACAGGAAACTTTTGATGTCACTTTCAACGGCTTCGGCGGACAACCGGTCAAAGGCTGGCTGATCCTGCCAAGCCAACGCCAGGGCAAATTGCCATGCATCGTCGAATTCATCGGCTATGGTGGAGGACGCAGTTTCCCGATTGACTGGCTCTTATGGTCGAGCGGGGGTTACGCTCATTTCGTCATGGATACGCGCGGGCAAGGCAGCGCCTGGTCACCGGGCGATACTCCCGATCTATATGCCGAGGGCGGTAACGCACACTATCCCGGAAGCATGACAAATGGGATCCTTGATCCCAAACATTATTATTATCGTCGTGTGTTTACCGATGCCGTGCGCGCGATCGAAACGGCACGCTCTCATCCTGCAGTGGATGCAACACGGATCGCCGTGACGGGCGGGTCACAAGGCGGAGGCATCACCCTCGCCGCGGCCGGGCTTGTGCCGGAGGTGGCGGCGGCCATGCCGGATGTGCCGTTCCTTTGTCACTATCGCCGCGCCACAGAACTCGTGGATACCTATCCATATAAAGAGATTGCAGATTATTGTCACATCCATCGCGATAAATTGGAAACAGTTTTCAATACATTATCTTATTTCGA
>PMLN01000036.1 GCA_003158885.1 Anaerolineae bacterium | reverse complement strand
CAGAAATTTGTCAGTGTCTTCGGGGGCGACCCCAATAAACGTAATGTTGAAAAATTAGCAGGGATTGTGGATGAGATCAATTCGCTCGAGCAGGAGTTCGAGAAGCTGAGCGATGAGGCTTTGCGCGCCAAAACGGAAGAGTTCAAGGCGAAATTGACCCCCACCCTGCCTTCTTCACCTTCTCCAAAAACAGGGGAAGCGGAGGAGGAAGTGCAAGATATCCTCGAAGAGATTCTGCCGGAGGCCTTTGCAGCAGTGCGCGAGGCCTCCAAGCGCACGATTGGATTGCGCCATTACGATGTGCAATTACTGGGCGGGATCGTTTTGCACCGGGGCCAGATCTCGGAGATGAAAACCGGCGAGGGCAAGACGCTGGTCGCCACACTCCCGATGTATCTCAACGCCCTGACCGGACGCGGTGTGCACCTCGTGACGGTCAACGATTACCTGGCGCGGCGCGATGCACGCTGGATGGCCCCCATCTTTGAAATGCTGGGATTATCCACCGGCGTTTTGCAGATGGCTGCCGCCACCGAAAACGGAAAGAAAGCGTTCCTGTTCGACTTTGAAAAAGAATCGCCGCACGAAGACCAGCACCATTTGCGGCTGGTGGATCGTGTCGAAGCGTACGCGGCAGATATTACCTACGGAACGAACTCCGAGTTCGGTTTCGATTACCTGCGCGACAACATGACCATGCGCCTCGATGAGCGCGTCCAACGCGGACATTATTACGCCATCGTGGATGAAGTAGACAACGTGCTGATTGATGAAGCACGCACGCCGCTCATCATCTCCGGCCCGGCACAAGGCGACCTCGAATGGTACGGCAAGATGGGGCAGGTCGTCAAACAGTTGAAGCCCGAAGAATACGAAGTCAATGAGAAAGACCGCGCCATCAACCTGACGGAAGTCGGCCTGGCACACGCCGAACAATTAATCGGCCAGACGCTTATGGACCCTGACCGGCCCGAGGATGTCACGCCCGAACAGGCACACTTGACTGGCTTCCTCGAACAAGCCATGCGTGCACAATATTTATTTCATCGCAACAAAGATTATCTCGTGCAGGCGGGCAAGGTCGTGATCGTGGATGAATTCACGGGCCGCCTCATGCCCGGACGCAGATGGTCGGACGGTTTGCACCAGGCTGTGGAAGCCAAAGAGAACGTGCGCGTCGAGCCGGAGAACGTGACGTACGCGACCATCACGCTGCAAAATTATTTCCGCATGTACAAAAAACTGGCAGGCATGACCGGTACGGCGCTCACCGAAGCGGAAGAGTTCAGCAAAATCTATAAATTGGAAGTGATGCCGATCCCGACCAATCTGGAATACCAAGCCTTTGGGGACAAGGCGCCGCTGGTGGAGGTCAAGGCCAAAGATGAAGAGAATTATTCGTTCTCATTCTATGCCAGGCGCGATGACAGCGATGAACCGGTTTATTACCGGCGCAAGGATTATCCCGACGTCATCTATCGAACCTTCGAATCAAAACTGCGTTCCATCGTGACAGAGATCGTGCGCTACCATACGTTGGGACGACCGATGCTGGTGGGCACAACCTCCGTGGAATCATCCGACCGCTTATCGAATCGACTCAAAGGCGAGCCGGTGCGGCGCCTGATGCAGGTCCAACTGGTGCGGCACGGATTCATTAAATCCAATAACCGCACGGAAGACGGCCGGCTTATCCCTGAATTGCAACCTTTCAATGAACCGCTCGAAAAGATCACGCCGGACACGTTACGAAAATTCAGCTCATCGTTTGGCATGACCAGCATCAGCCTCGACGATCCGGCGAACCTTGCCACCCTGCGGGAGATTTTGAATTTACCGGAAGAATCAACGGAGCGATTGAAATCGGTGCTGCAAGCAGGTGTACCGCACCAGGTCTTGAATGCGCGCAGGCACACGGAAGAATCGCAGATCATTGCGGGCGCAGGCGCATTCGGCGCGGTGACCATCGCCACGAACATGGCGGGCCGCGGCGTGGATATCAAGCTCGGCGGCGAACTGGCCGAAGAAGTCATCGCGGCCGTCAACCGGGTTTTGCGCCGGGCGGGTTATGATGATCCGTTCGACATGCCGCTGGAAGAACGACGCCAGGCTTTGCAAAAAGTGGATCCATCCCAATACGGACTCCATGAAGCCGAGGTCAAACACTTCCTGCAATACTTTGAAGACATGGAACGCGTCAAACAACTCGGCGGCCTGCATGTGATCGGCTCGGAACGCCACGAGGCGCGGCGCATTGATAACCAATTACGCGGACGCTCCGCGCGCCAGGGCGATCCCGGCTCGTCACGCTTTTATCTCTCGCTCGAAGACGAGCTTATGCGGCTGTTCGGCGGCGATCAGGTCAGCGGTTTGATGCAGCGCCTTAAGGTGGACGACTCGCTGCCGCTGGAAGCGCGCATGGTCAGCGGCATCATCGAGAATTCACAGCACCGCGTCGAGGGTTCCAACTTCGATGTCCGCAAGCATCTGCTGGACTACGATGATGTGCTCAACAAACAGCGCGAGCAAATCTATTCGCAGCGCGACCGCATCTTCACCAAGGAGGATTTGACCGAGGACGTGGACGGCATGCTGCAGTCCGAGGCAAAGAAGCGCGTCGAGCTTGGGCTGACCGACGAGGAAGGCCCGTGGAAACTGATCGCCTGGCTGGAGCAGGTTCAACCGCCATTCGAGTCTCAAAGCCGACTCATCCCCACTTTTGGGCTGTCTCTCATCCTCGATGAGTTAAATAAATCCCCGGATGTTCGCACAGCCATTCCGGAGATCGTTTCGCGCTCGATCGAAGTGGAACAATCCCACACCCTGCGCGCCATCGAAGCCTTGATCGAACATACCGAGCAAACGCTCGACAATCAGATCTCCGAACGCAGCGATGCGCTGGATGCCTACTTCCAAACCCTGCGTGACTCCGAAGAACCCGTCCGTGCGCAGAAGGCGGCCGAGGAACTAAACAGCTTGATCCATTTCCAATTGCGATTGAACGGCGAGCAATCCCGTTTGCTGACGGATGATCCGGATGAATTCAAGAAATGGCTGGAAGAGACCGTTGAAGCCAATTTGATCGGCATCAACGCCAACCGCGTGATCGGCGCCATCGAACGCCGCTTGAACGAACCGTTGGCACTAAAGGTGGATGTCTCAAGCTGGGACAAGGCGGCGAATCAAATCGTCAGCGCGGGAAGCGAGTTGATGAAACGCCAGCGGGAGCAATTAACCGCGCAGGTCCAGCACGATCTGGAAAACATCCTGCAGCGCGAACCGGCGAACGATGATTCAAGCAAACTGCGCATCCTGCTTTCGCTAGCCCAGGGCGTGCGAACCCTCTTCGACCAGCGGACGCATCGCCAGCTTAGACAGGTCTTCAATCGCTTTACGTATGTTTACCTAGCCGCCCAACTGTTAGAAAACCGGACTGCCGAGGATGTGACGGAGGCCGTGCTGGAACATCTCGAGCAGGCTGAGTCTGCACTGCAGACCACGTGGGGACAAAGCGAGTTCGCCCGCCTAAGCCAAAACGCCGCCAAACTCTTAGACTTCGGCCCGGCCGCAAAGGTGTTCGGTGAAGAAAGGCAAAGTGAAGCGGTATCCGCTTTGAGCGAGTCCGAGCGGGAACAATTGATCCAGGCCATCGGGTCATACATTCTTAACGAGGTCAAACGCCAGTTGCTGCTGGGCACGATCACCGAGTTGTGGGTGGAGTACTTAACGAAGGTTGAAGCCCTGCGCGTTTCCATCGGACTCGAAGCCTACGCACAGCGCGACCCGCTGGTA
>PMLN01000060.1 GCA_003158885.1 Anaerolineae bacterium | reverse complement strand
GGTATCAGTGTAGCTGGTGGAATTTGCCGGTAGAGTCGCGATCAGCACGCCATTGCGATAAACATGAAAACCAGCTTCATCGGTTGAGGCCGCTACCCAAGTGAGTTGCGTGGTCACGTTAGCGGAGATGCCGCATGAATATTGATAGAATAAACTTCCCGGCCTTGCAGGTATGCCGGCCGGTGTTGGGGGCGGCGGAGTCACTTCTGGAATGGTTTGTATGTTGCCTGTGATCGTGACGGATTGTGCCGCCACCCAGCATTCTCCTGATGTAGTTTCAATCAGCCAATAATTTCCCGACGGATCCTTTCCAAGCACGGCCGCCTTTTGATTCGGATTCACATCGGTGATGCTTTTATAAGTTTCAGCCGGTCCGCTTCGGCAAGCGGCGCTTGTTTTGATAACAGCCATCGGTGTTGCAGAAGGCGAGGGAGTGATTAAAGTCGGTAAAGTCGGCGTGTCGAGAACTGGGGTGTCGAAAATTGTCGGCGCGGTGGGCGATGCGCTTTGAACGGCTTGCATCGTCTGTGCGACGGCGGTTGCTATGCCTGATTCGTTTTTTGATGAAGATGTCAACTCTTTATTGAGGTTACATGCCAATAAGGCGAGTGTCAAAACACAAATGCCTGCCAAGAGTTTTCTCATCGCGGTTCCTCAATTCTTGTTTATTTACACATGGATTGAATAGTCATTGTTCTTTGCGGAGACATTCCGGCATCATTATACGCCGCGATGCTGTAAGATAAATTCGTGCCGATGACGACCTCGAAGGTATCGATCACGGAAGTCTTCGTCGCTGGCAAATCTGCAATCTGTGCACCCTGCCTGTAGACGCGAAAGCCATTCGCGTCGTAGGCTGGGTCAATCCACGAAAGATTTACTGTAGCCTTGTACATCACACCATTGGAATAGGTACAAAACCAGGGCCATCCGACGAATGCCGGAGTGCCCGGTGGTTTCTGTGTGCTGGGTTGAGGCGTGACTTCCGGCAGGCTTCCATAATCTCCGCTCGGGGAACCGTCGCCTGCCAGGACCCAACATATGCTTGTACTGTTCGGCGCTTTGATCAGCCACGCGCTTTGCGATGTATCTTTGCCGATCAATTGCACAGTCATGCCAGCGCTCAATGCGACCACAGCCTGGAAGTTGGAACTCGTGCCTGTTCGGCATTGTGTATTATCGTTGATGTACAAAAGGGGCTCGACAAATGTCGGCGTGGGGGTTGGCGGCGACAGCGTCGGCCTGCTGAGATGGGCAGACTGTGTGGCCGCTTGATCGGTCAATGCGACGAGCGTGGACGCCGCCTCATTGACCGTCAGCGGCTCGGGAGTTTTAGCGGTTGTCCCGCAAGCGGAGGAGAACAAGATCAACGCGCTTGCAAGAATCAAAAAGGTTGAGCGCGATTTCATAGGATTGATATCATGCCTGTTTGTTCCCAACGAAATACATGTCCTTTTTCAGCTTTGACCGGACTGCCACTTATGGAGTAACCGTGATGGATTGAACCAGCGCGTCCAGTGAGGTGAGAGTTGGAGAGAATTGATTGGGCGGGGTCGTGTTGAGTTGTTGTTCGATGGCGCTAAAATAGGATTGATCTCCATGGAAAGGAATCCCGTTCTGAGGAAGCGGCGAATTGGGATTGTTATCAGAAGCGAGAAACGGCGCTTGGATCGGCAGAACCACTTGCACGTAATAGTTTCCATCATTTGTGATACCGTGAAAATAATAGAACAATTCGTGATTATTGACTGGAAGTGGACTCTGATCGAATTGCGTAAGATACCGAATCCCATTGCCGTTTACAAAGTTAATGGACTGCACATCGGCGTTAAACTGCCCGGAAGGTAAGCCCTTTGGAAGTGGTTGTCCGTGTTGATAGCGCATGCTTCGAAGACCTGAAATAATGTGCTGGGTTAAATCGGTATAACGCGCATACTGTCCAGCGTTGAATACGATGATTTGAGGTTGCCAGCTTGCACCTTGAACGGGATATCCGTTAAGGATGATCTTTGCGTGCTGCGGCATTTGTCCTGCAGAAGGATTGATGTAGGGTGGTTCAATATCGGTTGTGGTCACGTTGGTGGTTCCACTTGCCAAATTTGAAGGAATGGCCAATTGGATGTTGGCATAATTCACAGCCAAGGCTTGTGGGGTGGGGCTGGCCATTGCGGTGGGAGTTATGGTGGGCGTTGAAGTGATTTGTGCGGCGCTGGTTCCGGCGGCGTCCGTGGCCGCTTGAAGTGAGTTTGCTACGATGGTGGCAACGTTGGGTTGACTGGTCGGTGTGGGAGTGGCCGAGGGCAAGTTGCAAGCCACGATGATTGTCAGCGTTGCAAAAATCAAAACGAATTTCCAGAGCTTATTCATTTTTTTCCTATTGAGCTTGAATTGAAATGGATTGGATGAGTGCATCCAGCGTATTCAATGATGGATTGAATTGATCGGGCGCGGTTGCATTGATCTGATCTGTAACTTGCTTGAAATAATTTTCAAAATCCGAACCGCGCGCGTTGTTTTGTGGAAAAGCAATTCCACTGGGCGGCACAGGCGAATCCGGGTTATTGTCGGTAGGCAAGAACGAGAGATTGACGGGCAGGATGGCAACGATATAATTTTTGCCGTCGCTGGTCAAGCCTTCAAAGTGATAGAACAACCCGCCGTTGTTGATGGGCGAGACATCCTGTGCATACTGTGTTACAAAGCGGATTCCCGAACCGCCATTGAATGACAGCGTTTTCTCCTGTGCGGCGAACACTTGGCCGGCGTTGAAGAAGGGAATGTGAGGGTATTGATCGTTGGTGTATTGTCCGCCCGGATTTGAAAGGATCATTTGCAGTCGTTTCAGGCTGTCTGCGGCTGCCGGATTCTCCGCCGCATAATCTGGAGCCGGATAGACGAAGATCTGCGGAACGTGGAAACTGCTGCCCAGTGAGTAGTCTTGCAGGGTGATTTGCAAATGGGCCGGCCCCGCTTCCCACGAGGCGCCGGTTTGTTCGGTTACTATATCCATGCTTTCGGCGCGGGCGCTGGATGCCAACCCATTCGGTATTTCCAATTTGACCGGCGAAGCAAAGAACGGGATCCCGCTTTACGCCTTCGTAGCAGGAGGAACCGGTGAGGTTTGAGCCGCCGGTGCAATGGACAGGCTGCAAGCCAGTGTCGCGAACCCGGCGCTGATCATCCAGGCAAGCCAGCTCTTTTTCATCTCTGCATTTTTCTTCCGACCGTGTTCCTTAGAACGCCGATTCGTTCGATTTCCATTTCAACGACATCGCCCTGGTTCAACCACGGACCTTGTGATTTGGTCAGCTCCAGCAGGCATCCGGTGCCAACGGTGCCGGAACCGATCACATCGCCGGACAGGAGCATTACGTTTTCAGATGAGCGCGCGATCAGGTCTCCGAACGACCAATACATATCTTTGAAATTGCCATGCGACTTCTCAACGCCGTTCACGCGTCCCCGCATCTCCAAATCATAGATGCCGGGACGGCCGACTTGCTTGTCCGGCAATGCTTTTCCCGAAGTGGGCATGGCGAGGTTGATTACAACTTCCATGCCGGCCTTTGAAAGATCCATTAACTGTTCCTGGGTTGGCATGCCGCTGCTGGATAACCTGTCTGTGAGCGGCAGGAAGTTGTAAATATCTTTCAATGACATTATTTAACCCTCGCCACTTTCCCGCCCGTCATTTTGAGTAGATCATCCGGCCTCAATTCAAAGATGGCATTCGGCGTGCCCGCCGCTCCCCATACCGTTTGATATTGGAGCAGGTCTTCATCGAGATAGGTTTCCATTTTTTGAGCATGTCCGAGCGGAGGCACGCCTCCGATGGCGAAGCCCGTGACCGTGCGCACGAAATCCGCCTCCGCGCGCACGATGGCTTCGCCTGCGTATGCGCCGATCCGCTGTTCGTCCACGCGATTCGCGCCGCTGGTTAAAACCAGGATGGGCTTTTGGCTGGTCTTGCCTTTGAAGATCAATGACTTGATGATCTGTCCGAGCAAGCAGCCTGCGCGCTCGGCGGCTTCCTGGGCGGTACGCGTGCTTTCCGTATACTCGATCACCGTGCAATGGAAACCTTGTGATGTTAAAAGATCCTGAACCTTTTGAGCCGATGCAGAAAGAGACATAATCACCATCCATCTATTTGCGGTATTTTGGCAAAGTATAATTCAAGTTAACGAAAAATGGATTTGCTTGAATGAAACCGTCTTCGTGCAAGTTTATAAAAAGGTAGTACTTTTGGGTTGACATTTGGGTTGACATCATTTGTTAAGATTTGGTGTATAATGTACAACACCTTAAAAACTTAACCATCGGGTATTTATTGTTTCCCTTCTTATTCTAACGATTATCATCAAATGTCCACTTCTTCTCTACTTGTTGTTGAAGGCCGGTACGCAGACGCCCCTTCTTTTGCATCTGAATTGCAGAAGAAGGGTTTTGAAGTTCATACGGTCACCAGCGGGGGCGTCGCCGTAGCGCGTCTTGAAAAAATCAATCCAAGCCTGGTTGTGGTGAATGCCGCTTCCTTAAGAAGCACGGGTCTGCGCATTTGCCAATCCATTCGCGATAAGGATAAGAATGCCAGGTATCCGATCATTCTCATCCTCGCCAAGGAAGCCAAGGTGGATAAGGATACGGCGGATACCGTGTTGATTCTGCCGTTCACTGCGCAGAAACTTGTGAACCGCATTAAACCGCTTTTGCCGGGCGATGGAAAGAACATGGTGCATGTGGGGCCTATTCGCCTCGATATCGAACGCCGGCGCGTGAAGTGCGTTGGAAAAAGCACCAAGTTGACTCCTCGTCTGATCACCCTGCTTAAAATGTTGATGGAAAAACCGGGTGAAGTGGTCGAACGGGATACCCTCTTTAAAAAAGTTTGGGAAACCAATTACACCGGCGATACGCGCACCCTGGATGTTCATATTTCATGGCTTAGGCGCGCGATTGAAGTGGATCCCCTCAAACCAAAATTCCTTAAAACCGTTCGCGGCGTTGGATATCGGTTAGACATTTAAGCTTGACACACGTCGCATCTCCCCTTTTACTTCCAGGACGAGTCGCCGTTCTATTATTTTTAGCCCTGACCGCTTGCGCGCCCCGTTCCTCGCCGGTATTTTTCCTTCCTCCCACACCAGTCAATGAAATTATCCCAACCCAGATCGTGATCCGTATCCCCACTTCGACGGTCATTCCTACCGTGACGGTCGTTCCCACACCGACTTCATGCACCAATGGCTTGACTTTTGTTAAAGATCTAACGGTTTCCGATAATACGCCCTTTGGCCCGGGACAATCCATTGATAAGCAATGGCTTGTCATGAACAGCGGTACTTGCGATTGGGATTCGCGTGATCGCCTGAAATTGATTGATGGCCCTGCCATGGGCGCGGCGGAACAAGCGCTTTATCCGGCGCGTGCCGGCGCTCAAGCCGCGCTTCGTATCCTTTTTACCGCGCCGTCGGACACGGGAACATATAAAAGCACGTGGCAGGCCTTCGGACCGGGCGGCGATGCGTTTGGCGACCTAATTTATATCCAGATCATTGTTCAATGATGTTTTTTTGAGATTATAGACAAGAGGCTGCCCAACGTTGGACAGCCTCTTGTCTATAAATTGTAGCGACGATTTTAATCGTTACCACGCAATCTATTCAAGGTTCAACAGAACCACTACGCCTTTGTCGCTCGCTGTAATCGTGATTGTGAGTATGTTGCTGTCTTTTGTAAAGAGCATGACGCCTCCCTGTCCGCCGCCCTGGGCGCTGAATGTGGAGGACCAACCGAGTCCCTTGAGCTGATCCGCATAGAAGGTTTGGACATCTGTGGGGGTGGCATCGGCCTTGAAGCTGTAGGTGTTCTTATTGAATTCCTGTCCCGCCGTCGCCTGAGTCATGATCGGAATGTTATTCCAATTGCTGACGGGCGTTCCTGTTGGATTAAAGTATTGACCAACGTTGGGCATCGAAGAAGGCAACGCCTCCAGTGTGGATAGCGGCATGGAGGATGGCAACGCTTCC
>PMLN01000035.1 GCA_003158885.1 Anaerolineae bacterium | reverse complement strand
GTCTGACAAAACCCAAGAACAATAAGCATATATCCCTACTGATTTCCGTCGTTGACAAAGCATTTTCCGGTGGGTAGAATGATTCCATTAAGAGAAGTCTGAGATGTCATTGCGAGATCGCGAAGCACGCCGAAGGCGATGTTCTTCTCGAAGCTGTCTTTTCGCGAGGAGCGGGTGGTTGAGTAGCCGTGCTTTTCGGCGTATCGAAACCAAGCGACGAAGCAATCTCCTGTTCGTATGATATGGATGATTGTCAAGACCTCTGCGAGTTCTCGCATAGACAAATGAATTCAACAAGGAGAATTACATGAAGATCTTGGTTTGCGACAAAACCGAAAAGGAAGCCATTGACCAGATGCGCGCGGGCGGCCTCAGCGTGGATGTGCGCGATGACATCACACCCGAGGACTTGATGAAGGTTTTGCCAGCCTATGACGGCATGGTCGTTCGTTCCCGCACCAAAGTGCGCCAGCCGTTGATTGATGTTTGCCCGAATCTGAAGGTGATCGTGCGCGGCGGCGTCGGTCTGGATACCATTGATGCCGATTACGCCAAATCCAAAGGTATCACCGTCATGAACACGCCCATGGCGAGTTCCGCTTCGGTGGCCGAATTGACCATTGGTTACATGTTTGCATTGGCGCGCTCCATCTACCAGGCTTCCGCCTCCATGAAATCCGAAAAATGGGAAAAGAAGAATTTCGAAGGCGATGAGATCGGCGGCAAGACCCTTGGCTTGATCGGCGTGGGCAATATTGGCAGGGAAGTCGCCAAGCGCGCCAAGGCTTTGGGCATGACCGTGGTTGCCTATGATCCCTATGTCAAGGTCGTGGACGGCGTGAAGATGGTTACGCTCGATGAGTTGTTGTCCCAGGCCGATTACATCAGCCTGCACCTGCCGAAGACGAAAGAGTCTGCCAATATGATCGGCAAGGATCAAATTGCCAAAATGAAGAACGGCGTGCGGATCGTCAACTGCGCGCGCGGCGGCATCATTGATGAAGGCGCGCTGCACGAGGCCCTGGTCAGCGGCAAGGTGGCCGGTGCGGCGCTGGATGTTTATGCCGAAGAGCCGCCCACGGACTGGAAGCTTGTCAAACTGCCCAACGTGATCGGTTCGCCCCACATCGGCGCAGCCACCCGGGAAGCGCAGGGCCGCGTCGGCGCCGAAGTTGCCGAGAAATTGATCGCCTTTTCCAAGAACGGGAAATAATCCTGTAGGGGCACGGCTGGCCTGTGCCCCTATTTACCCCGTGCCCTTTTTCTCAGGGTTATATTTGGAATTATTTATTAACCTCTTGCAAAAGTCCAATAATGGAAAAGTGACTTCCCTAACATTAGGGATTTTTCCCCCTTCGTGCTCTTAGTGTCCTTCGTGTTTAAGCTTTTCCCTTCAGCATAAGATTCCAAATACTTATGTAAGAGGTTTAGCGAGGTATCCATGAAAATCATTAGTGATATTGGCATTCAGATCCCCACGGTCTATTTGCCAAAGCCCGGAGTGGACCTAAAGAAATGGGCCGTCATTGCCTGCGATCAATTCACCTCTGAGCCGGAATATTGGCATCAGGTCGAGAAGATCGTGGGTGAGGCGCCCTCCACTTTGAATTTAACGTTTCCCGAAGTCTATCTTGAAAAACCCTCCTCAACGGAACGCATTCAAAATATCCAATCGGCGATGCGCAAATATCTGGATGCCGGCACGCTTCAGCCGCGTGAGGGTCTGATCTATGTGGAGCGCACGGTGGCCGGTAAAATGCGCAAGGGACTCCTGCTGGCGCTTGATCTCGAACGCTACGATTACACCAAGGGTTCCTCGAGTCTCATCCGCGCCACCGAGGGCACCATCGTTGAACGCCTGCCCCCGCGCATGAAGATCCGTGAGGGCGCCGCGCTGGAGTTGCCGCATATCCTGGTGTTGATAGACGATCCGGAACGAAGCGTGATCGAACCGCTGCACGCCTCGAAATCCAAGCTTGAAAAACTTTATGATTTCGATCTGATGCTCGCTAGCGGACATTTGGCGGGATATGCGGTTAGTGCTGAATTTGAAAATAAGGTGGTTGCGGCCTTGCGCGGGCTTGCCAAACCTGAAACCTTCGCCTCCAAATACGGGATCGATTCGAAGAGTCCTGTCCTGTTATTTGCCATGGGCGATGGCAATCACTCGCTGGCGACGGCCAAAGCCATTTGGGAAAAGATCAAGCCTCAGGTTGGCATGGATCATCCCGCTCGCTATGCCCTGGTGGAGATCGAAAATGTCCATGACGACGGCCTGGAGTTCGAGCCGATCCATCGTGCATTGTTCAGCCTCAAGCAGGATTTATTCACCGCCCTTCAGTCATCGTTTAGCGCAAATTTCAAGTACACGCCAGTCGCAAACGCCGATGAAATGGTCAAGGCTGTGGATAAGGCGCATGGTTCGAATCAAGTGATTGGCCTGGTCGGGGGCGGTAAGGGCTTCGGGGTGATCGAGATCGCGCATCCCTCATCCAACCTGCCCGTCGGCACCCTCCAATCTTTCCTCGATCCGTTCCTCAAAGAGGGCGGCGCGGAAAAGATTGATTATGTGCATGGCCGCGATGTGGTGGTCAGGTTGGGAAGCCAGCCGGGCAACGCCGGTTTTTACCTGCCCGGCATGAGCAAGTCCGACCTATTCAAGACGGTCATCCTGGATGGCGCCTTGCCGAGAAAGACCTTCTCGATGGGCGAGGCTCGCGAGAAGCGCTTCTATATGGAAGCCCGCAAAATTTCTTAGGAAACGTAGTTGCGACTTCAGTCGCTATGGAATATACGTCCCGAAGGTTTGGGGCAGAACCGCATCTGCCATAAAGCAACCTTCGGGACGTTTTATATTTGCTCTATCTGCGAGAATCCTTTAAATCCGCCTCATCCGCGTTCTATTCCACTAATTGCAGCTTCAAAATCCGGGGGATAGGGTGCGGTGAACTTCAAGCGCTCATTGGTTTGTGGATGCGTGAAAGCCAGGGAATGCGCGTGCAGCGCCGGACGCGCGATGAGGTCTGTTTCCGGTGCGCTGTAAAGCACATCGCCCAGCAGCGGATGATCCAGCGCGTAGGCGTGGACTCGGATCTGGTGTGTGCGTCCCGTCATCAATTCCGCTTCCAGCAAAACGCAGTCTTGCAATCTCTTTAGAACCCTGAACCTCGTCTCGCAGGGTTTCCCGTTTTTCTCATCCACCATTGTGCGGTGTTTATGCCCTACGTTGATTCGCAGCGGGAACCTGGCGATCTTCTCGGCCCATTTCGGATTGCCGACCGCCAGGGCGTGATAAATTTTCCGTGCTTCATGTTTCTCGAATTGCATGTTGAGCGCCCGATGCGCCTCGGCGCTTCGGGCAAATATCATGACGCCGGATGTGGATTTGTCGAGACGATGGACGATCCATACCTTCCCGTATTCTTCTTCCAGCATCCTGGCCAGGTGATGTGATTCTTTTTCCCAGCCATCCGGAAGAACGGACAAGCCTGCCGGTTTATCCAGGACAATGATTGCGTCATCAGAATAAAGAATGTTCCTGATTACCTTACACATTGGGTTTTTGAGAAACAGGGATAACGACGGGGGGCAACTTGAGGTTGGATAAGACGGCTTTGAAATCTGGCAAGAATAAGAGACCCGTAGCAAGAACACGTTTTAACCAGCGCAAGCCGAGTTGAAACAAGCTCAAAGTGCGAGTTCGTGCGGGGTCAATCTGGGAGCGAAACTCATCGCCTTGTTTGAGAACAAATTCTCCCAGTTCGTGGCACCAGAGGGTTGCGATGGCCAGTGCCAATAATAAATGATCCAGTCGCTCAGCATGTTGTAGACGAGTATGTTCCATATCGAAGCCCGCTGATTGATCATCGCGGAAACTTTCTTCGATATCCATGCGCAGGCCATATTCCCGGAGGCGAGCGCGGCAGGCGATCTGATCGGTGATGATTGCCACCATTTCAGGTTCACCCTTTGCGTCGGTCGTCCAAGTCACAGAAACGTTTGTATGCAACTTGGTTTCCCGGGTCAGGAGCACGTTTTGAAAATAGCGGTTGCAGTTCACAGGCACCCAATGATCCAAGCGATCGGAGGCGCCATCTGGCAGGGTCACGTAGGTATTGCAGGCTACCCGAATCGCATACTTCCAGCCCAATTTTTCGCATAATTGCGCCCAATCACAGTCGCGGAAGCCCGCATCGGCTAAAAAGGTCACCTGCTTCACAAACTTTTTCAAGAACCGTTGCACTTTCTCCATCATACCCTTAAGCTTGCTCACCTTCACCAAACCTTTCCCTGCCACGATGGTCCAAGCCAGCGGTATGGCACGACGGCCATGCTGCAGGGATATGCGGAAGATTTGCCAGCGATCTCCAAACACCATCACGCCATCCAAGATGATATATGCTTCCACATCCCTCCAATCCGCCAGCACCTCTTCCAAGATCTTTTTGTAAAACTTCCACACCTGCACATGCGAATTCATTAACCAGCGCCGGATCAGGGTGACCCGCGACTCGGCCTTCGTGCTCATCGGTAGACAGTTCGCAATTTTGCTTAAATTTAACGATTGGCTTTGCAACATCCCTACTATGATCCAAATCCAGTTGCTCACCTGCTTTCGATTTTTCACAACCACCAACTCTCTCATCTTTTCATTCAATCGGTTGTACAATTCCTCGCTACTGCTCTTCATTCTCGGCCTCCTTTGGCTCTAAGCAACCAAATTATGCCTCATTTGGAGAGCAGTAGCCTTTATTCATTCTGTAAGGTAATCAG
>PMLN01000364.1 GCA_003158885.1 Anaerolineae bacterium | reverse complement strand
CACGGCAATTCCCAGAGAGCCTCTATTAATTTGATATTGCAATTTGTCATTGTTGACATCCTTCCCTTATTCTGCTAAACTATAAGTTGTCAGACAACTTGATAAATCGTATGTCAACCCTTCTTGTCAAAAACGCTTATATCGTCACGATGGACGACCACTCGCTGGGAGACCGCTCGCGGGAAATCCCCGAGGGTGGTCTTTTTGTACGAGACGGATTCATCGAGCAGGTCGGCCCGACGCGTGATCTGCCTCAATCCGCCGATGAAGTGCTCGATCTCAAAGGCCACGTTGTCCTGCCGGGGCTGGTCAACACGCACCATCACTTCTACCAAACCCTGACGCGCGCCGTTCCCGCCGCACAGGATGCCAATCTCTTCAACTGGCTGAAGACGCTTTATCCAATCTGGGCGCGCATGAACGCCGATGATATCTTTATCTCCACCCAGACGGCGCTGGCGGAACTGGCTTTATCAGGATGCACGACCGCTTCCGACCATCTTTATCTTTTCCCCAACGGTTCAAAACTCGACGATGAGATTGCCGCCGCACAGGTGATCGGACTTCGCATCCAGGCTTCACGCGGCTCGATGTCGCTCGGCGAATCCAAGGGGGGACTTCCACCGGATTCCGTGGTGGACAGCGAAGACTCCATACTGAAAGATTCGCAGCGGCTCATCCAAAAATATCATGATCCCAAACCGGGTGCGTTCGTTCAGATCGTGTTAGCGCCATGCTCACCGTTCAGCGTGACCGGCGAACTGATGAAGCAATCCGCCAAGCTGGCGCGCGAGTATGGCGTCCATCTCCATACCCATCTGGCCGAGACCGAAGACGAGGAACAATTCTGCCTGCAGAAATTCGGTCATCGTCCGGTAGGATACATGCAGGAAGTGGATTGGATCGGCGCGGATGTCTGGTTTGCACATGCCGTGTGGGTCAGCGGCGAAGAAATAAAAACGTTTGCCGAGCATCACTGCGGCGTGGCGCATTGTCCCAGCTCGAATATGCGGCTGGCTTCCGGTATTGCGCCCATCAAGGAATATCGTGCCGCAGGTGTGAATGTCGGCCTGGGGGTGGACGGTTCCGCCTCGAACGACGGCTCGCACCTGTTAGCTGAAGTCAGACAAGCAATGCTATTGTCACGCGTCAAAGAAGGCATTACAGGTTATTCTTTATCCAATGATCCAAATCGCAAACTGATGACGGCGCGCGAGGCCTTGTGGCTTGGCACGCGCGGCGGGGCGGCGGTGGTCGGCCGCACCGACATCGGTTCGCTTGAAAAAGGCAAGTGCGCCGATTTCTTCTCCGTCAACATGAACAAGCTGGATTTTGCGGGCGCATTACACGACCCGGTTTCTGCGCTGGTTTTCTGCCAGCCGGTCAAGACAGATTACACCGTGGTCGGCGGAAAGTTTGTCGTAAAAGAAGGCCAATTGGTAACGGTGGAAGAATATAAGCTGGTGGAGCAACATAACCGAGCCGCAAAGAGGTTACTTTCATAATGTCATTGCGAAGAATGACACTCGAAGGACACTCGGAGACATAACATGCCTAATTCTGCCAAATTGACTCATTTGCTTGTGGATGTTGCCATGGGCCGCAAACCCGCTGACCTGCTCATTCGGAACGGTCAATGGGTGAACGTGCAATCGGGCGAGATCCTCCCGCACACGGATGTCGCCATCGCCGGCGGGCATATTGCCTTCGTCGGATCGAATGCAAAACATACCATTGGCAAAGATACAAAGGTCATCGAAGCGCACGGGCGTTATCTGGTGCCTGGCTTGTTGGATGGGCACATGCACGTCGAGTCCGGCATGGTGATGGTCACGGAGTTTGTGCGCGCCGTGGCGCCGCGCGGAACGACCGGCATGTTCATTGACCCACATGAGATGGCCAACGTTTTTGGACTCAAAGGCGTCAAGTTGATGGTGGATGAAGCGGCCAAACAACCGATCCATGTTTGGGTAGAAATGCCTTCCTGCGTCCCATCCGCGCCGGGCTTTGAGACTTCCGGTTCTTTCATCGGTCCCAAGGAAGTTGCCGAAGCCATGACTTGGCCCGGCATCATCGGCCTCGGCGAGATGATGAATTTTCCAGGCGTGTTCAACGGTGATGACAAGATAATCTCTGAACTGGCCGCCACACATGCCGCACATAAAACCATCGGCGGTCATTATCCTTCGCCCGATCTTGGACTTCCATTTCATGGGTATGCCGCAGGCGGCGTGGAAGACGATCACGAAGGCACGCGTGAAGAAGATGCCGTTGAGCGCGTCCGCCAGGGTATGAAAGCCATGCTGAGATACGGCTCGGCCTGGCATGACGTTGCATCGCAAGTAGGCGCCATCACGAAGCTGGGAATGGACTCAAGGCGCTTCATTCTTTGCACCGACGATTCCCATGTCCAAACTCTATCGGAGGATGGACACATGGATCGCGTCCTGCGCCATGCCATCCGTCACGGGCTGAAACCGATGACCGCCATCCAGATGTGCACGATCAACACGGCGGAACATTTTGGCCTGACGCGCGAGATGGGCATGATCGCTCCGGGGCGTTGGGCGGATGTGGTGCTGGTCAAGGATTTGAATGACTTCAAGGCGGATTTGGTCATTGCAAAAGGCGCGGTGATCGCCGAGCGCGGCAAATGGAAGATGGATTTGCCCGGCTTTTCCTATCCAGCCTGGGCAAAGAATTCGGTGCATCTTAAGCAGGAATTAGAGGCGAAGGATTTTATCCTGCGCGCGCCGAAGGGACACAACGGTCATGTCAAGGCACATGTGATCGGCGTCATTGAAAATCAGGCCCCGACCCGTCACTTGATGATGACGCTGCCTGTCAATGGCGACGAGGTTCATGCCTCGTCAATCACCCGGTATTCCTCAGCGGATGTCGCCAAGATCGCATTGGTCCAGCGCCATAAGGGCCTGAGCGGTATAACGGTTGGGCTGGTCAGCGGCTTCGGCTTCACCGAGAAATGCGCCATCGCTTCCACCGTTGCACATGACTGCCATCACATGCTCGTGGTTGGCACCGATGATGAGGATATGGCCATAGCCGGGAATAAACTCGCGGAAGTGGGAGGTGGACAGGTGGTTGTGAAGGATGGCCGCGTGATCGGCCTGGTGGAATTGGGCATTGCGGGTTTGATGTCCACGGAAAAGGCCAATGTGGTCGCCAGAAAAGCCGAAACAGTTTTAGCCGGTTTCAGGAGCTGCGGCTGCAAGCTCAACAATCCCAATATGCAATTGTCCCTGCTGGCTTTGGTGGTCATTCCAGAGCTGCGCATCTCCGATAAAGGTATCGTGGATGTAACGAAATTCGAGTTTGTCCCTGTGCTGGAAAAAGTATAGAGGCAACGCAGATCGTTGCGATGAGGTATTCATGTCACATTTTCCTTTTCAAAGATTGCAAGCGGACCTCGCTACATTAATTTCCAAAACGAGGGCAGGGGATCGTCTTCCATCCGAGCCTGATCTGGCAAAACAACTTGGTGTTTCACGCGCCACCCTGCGCGAGGCCATGCGTACCTTTGAAACGCAGGGATTGATCCGCCGCCGGCAAGGCGCAGGAACATTTGTCGTTGGGCAGGTACCGATCATTGATGCCGGCCTGGAATTGCTCGAGAGCTTCGGTACGATGGCTGAACGGCTTGGGTTGGAAGTCTCAGTAACCGATCTGCACGTCGAAAGCATTCCTGCCGATAAAGAATATGCCACAGTACTGAACGTATCGCCTTCCAGCAAGCTCACGCGCGTCCGCCGTGTGATGTGTGAGGATCGCCGGCCGGTGGCTTATTTGGTGGATGTGCTTCCCGATGAAGTACTCAAGCCTGCGCAACTGCCGGTTTCATTCAAAGGATCGGTGCTGGATTATTTACTGAATCGCGGCGACCATCTTGCGATCTCACGCGCGGCGATCTCTGCGA
>PMLN01000051.1:8065-11410 GCA_003158885.1 Anaerolineae bacterium | reverse complement strand
TCATTTTGAATGGGTGGGATATTTCCTTCTCCCCTTTTATGTCCTCCTGGTTATGAAAATGCTGGAAGGAGAACAGACCGGTTGGAAATGGTTGTTTTCCATGGCTCTGCTCATGCTCGTGTTGACCCTGCAGGGTACAGCTCACTTCTTTATTTACTGCATGACGTTCCTGTTGTTAATTGGGTTGTTCCAACCGCGCTACTTTTTACCTGTCATCAAAGCCATTGTCTTGAGCGGCCTGTTGAGCATGGTGCGCATCTTGCCTCCCGCCATTCAATATGGAGCGGGCACCGGTCTGCAGGATTTGGGAGGCTTCGTATCCGTATTTCAACTGCTTCAGTCGTTTATTCTTCCCGGAGGCGATTGGGAAAAGGAATATTATGTAGGCGTCATCGGGTTTGTCTTTCTGCTCTACTTTGGCGTGATCAGGAACTGGACAAAGAGCGGGAAGGATCGCCCCCTTTATCTTCCCATGCTGGTCATGACCTTCTTCTCCATAGGGTCCATCTTCCTTCCTCTTTTCAATTCCGGCATCCCTTTCATGGACTCACAGCGCGCACCGACCCGTTTCTTGATGCTTCCCCTGGTCTTCCTGATCATCCTGGCTTGCATTCAATTCCAGCATTTTCTGGATGAATGGGATCAAAAGGACTGGGAAAAGAAAATGGCTGTGCTGTTCGGCGAAGGCTTAATGGCCTATGACCTGATTTATCATTCCCGCCTTTGGAGTCTTGAACATTACAGTCCCGACCGGGTGACTGACATCATCAAGGTGAACGTAGCCGGTTATTCCGATCCTCCCTACGTGGCCACGCTTATTCTGGGCTTCGTGTGTACGCTGATCACGCTTGGCGTTTTGATTTGGGGAATGGTTCGGGAACGGCAAAAGAATAGTTCGAAGTTCCCGGGGCCGGGCCGGGAATGGAATGCTTGACGAAATGTGGTTGTTTGGTTAAGGTCGCAATATTTCGGAGGAGCCATGGCTTACACTCAAACCAGATGGAATCTAGCGGATCTTTTTTCGGGCTTTGACAGTCCGGACTTGCAGGCTGCTTTCGATAAGGTCGAGGAGCAAGTGACCTCCTTCGAAGGCGTGCGCGGCAAACTCAATCCCGATCTTGCCCCGCACCAGTTTCTTGAAATCGTCCAAGCTTCCGAAGAGACCGGCCGCGTGATTAGCCGGCTGTATGGGTTTGCAGGGCTGTCCTTTGCAGCAGATACACAGGACCAGGGCGCACAAACTTTGCAGTCGCGCGTGGATCAGTTCGCGGCGGAAATCCAGAACCGCACGCTGTTCTTCAACTTATGGTGGAAGGAACTGGACGATGTCAACGCCGCGCGGCTGATGAATGGCTCCGGCGATTATCGCTATTATCTCGAGGCCATGCGGCTCTACAAGCCCCATACGTTGAGCGAAGCCGAGGAGAAGATCGTCAATCTCAAGAACGTGACCGGTGCGAACGCGTTCCGGACTCTGTACGACTCGATTACCAATCGTTATGTTTTCAAGCTTGAAGTGGATGGCCAGGCCAGGGAACTGACGCGCGGCGAACTCATTCCCTTTATGCGCGGTGCGGATGCAGATTTGCGTGCCCGCGCCTACCAGGAACTTTATCGTGTATACGGCGGCGATGGCCCCATCCTTGGGCAGATGTATCAAACGCTGGTGCGCGACTGGCATAATGAGAACTTATCCCTGCGGAAATTCACTTCCCCGATCTCGGCGCGCAACTTGAATAATGACATTCCCGATGAAGCGGTGAATGTTTTGCTCGATGTCGCCCGCAGGAATGTGGGGATTTTCCAGCGTTATTTCAAACTCAAGGCGCGTTCCATCGGTGTGAAGAAACTTCGGCGCTGCGATATCTATGCACCCGTTTCAAAATCGCAAAAGAAATTCGAGTTCAGCGCGGCCGCCCAAATGGTATTCGAATCGTTCGACGCCTTCGAGCCGCGCCTCGCCGGCATGGCGCGTCGTGTCTTTGACCAGGATCACCTGGATAGCGAAATTCGCAAAGGCAAGGATAGTGGTGCGTTCTGCGCTTCGATCATGCCTGAGATGACGCCCTATGTTTTGCTCAACTACCAGGGGCGCGCGGCCGATGTGGCGACCATGGCGCATGAATTGGGGCACGCCATCCACTCCATGCTGGCCGACCAGCACAGCCTGTTCACATTCCAGGCCTGTCTGCCGCTGGCAGAGACCGCTTCCACCTTTGGCGAAATGATGCTGACTGATAAACTCCTGGCTGCGGAGAGCGATGAATCGGTGCGGCGCGACCTGCTGTTCAAGCAGGTGGATGATGCCTATGGCACCATCCTGCGCCAGGCGTATTTTGCGCTTTTCGAGAAGCAGGCGCATGAAATGGTGATGAAGAGCGCCTCGGTGGATGAGATCTGCGCCGCGTATCTCGAAAACCTCAAGGAGCAGTTCGGCGATTCGCTGGATTTGAGCGACGAATTCAAATGGGAATGGGTCTCCATCCCGCATATTTACTCTTGGCCGTTCTATGTGTATGCCTATGCCTTTGGCCAATTGCTCGTGCTTTCCCTCTATCAACAATTCAAGGCGGAGGGCGAATCGTTCAAGCCGAGGTACTTGAAAATCCTCGCGGCGGGCGGATCGGAGGCGCCCGCCAGGGTCTTGTCCGAGGCGGGAATTGACATCCGCTCGGCAAAATTCTGGCAGGGCGGATTCGATGTGGTGGATCGAATGGTGGGCGAATTGGAGAAGCTGAAGTAATACACGTTAAAGCCAGGGAGTACTCAAACCTTGTAACTCAGTTACAGCTTTTGAGTGCACCTTGTAGTAACGACTTCAGTCGTTCTCTCTGTCGTTCTCTCTGAAATCGTTCACAACCTTTGAGTGCATCCTAAAGCTATCAGGAAACTTCTCTTTTCTGTTAATTCCGTTCTCATGTGATTTGGTTAGGATTTGGAGGCGAGGTAAACATCCATGAGAAGATGTATCAAATATTCACTTCTGGCAGTATCTGTCTTGATTTTGCTTGCCTGTAACGCTCTCACCGGTTCGGTTTCAACCTCAACGCCGACCGTGATCCCTGCTACAGCCACGCCGAAGCCATCGTCAACGCCGACTGTTCCACCGGTGCCGACGGCCTCCCCAACCCCGCTTGATCCCTTGACGCTGGCGCACGAGAAGATCAAGCACATCGTGATCATCATGCAGGAAAANNTGCGTTTATCCATTTCATGATCCGTCGGATCTCAATCACGGCGGTCCGCATGGGGCGAACAATGCCGCTCAGGATATTAACAACGGCCAAATGGACGGCTTCATTGGGCAGGCCGAGAAAGCCAAAGCCGGTTGCGGAGCAACTGACA
>PMLN01000051.1:0-8032 GCA_003158885.1 Anaerolineae bacterium | reverse complement strand
CAGCATTTGTTCATGGTTTCGGAATGGTCGGCCAAGTGTGCTGTGGCGGGCGATCCGATGAGCTGCATCAACGCCTTGCAGTCGCCGGGCTATCCTCCGGATTTTCAAACCGCCGGTTCGGCCGGGTTGCCTCACGTTCCTCCGGACTATGCCTGGACCGATTTAACCTATTTGCTTTTCAAGAACAAGGTCAGTTGGAAGTACTATGTTCAGACCGGCATTCAACCCGATTGTGCGGATGATGAGCAGGCGGACTGTCCTCCGGTGCATCAGGACGCGAAAACACCCGGGATTTGGAATCCCCTGCCCTATTTTGACACCGTCAAACAGGATGGACAGCTTCAGAATATTACCGATGTTACGAATTTTTACAAGGATGCAAAGGATGGCGCCCTGCCTTCCGTGAGTTGGATCACGCCCAGCGGCGCCAATAGCGAACATCCTCCGTCACTGATCCGCGACGGTCAGGCCTGGACAACCAGCCTGATCAATGCCGTGATGCAGGGTCCTGATTGGGATAGCACCGCCATCTTTCTCACATGGGATGATTGGGGCGGCTTCTATGATCATGTGGTTCCCCCGCATGTGGATGAAAACGGCTATGGGTTGCGCGTCCCCGGAATTGTCATCAGCCCGTATGCAAAACAGGGTTTTATCGACCATCAAACCCTGAGCCACGACGCCTATGTAAAATTGATCGAGGATATTTTCATGAATGGCCAGCGTCTTGATCCGGCGACCGACGGCCGCCCTGATCTGCGTCCCGATGTGCGCGAGAACGTATCCATCCTCGGTGACCTGCTCAGCGATTTTGACTTTGGCCAGCCGCCTCGGCCTGCGCTTATATTGTCGACCTTTCCTGCACCGGGGCCGGCCTCTCAACCCTAACTCAACACAGGCCGCCTTGTTCACAAAGGCGGCCTGTCCTTCTAATGGGTGGATCTGACTTTCTATGATGTCAATCGGCAGGGTTTGCGGATACGGCGGGAGCGCCCTCTACGTTGACCACATGATCGGGAAGGTCAATCTCTACATGGCGGATGGACGGAGTGATAAAGGCGGCCATGGCTACCAAGAAGGAAAGCAGGCCAAGCAGGCTGATCAGCAGGCCGATACCGCGGTTGGCGCCAACGCCGATCATGGGGCCAAAGATCGGAGCGAGAAAACCTCCGCTGGACATGGCCGGTTTGAAAACATGATCCGCTAAAGGTCCGGCCAGCAGCGGTGCGATGGTCTGGCTCGACCATGCGATGGCACGGCGTACTGCAAATACGCGCCCCTGCACATCCGGAGCGACCTTCGCTTGCCAGATCGCCTGACTGCAGGCATTCATAAAAGGCACGCTAAACATAAATCCAAAACCGCACACGGCCAGCAATGGGATGGTGACGCTGAATCCTACTGCCGCTAGGAACAATCCTCCAACGAATCCTGCGGTCAGCAGTGTGTAAACTTTTCGTTTTCCGCCTCCCCAGGCGCTCATGATCAATGTGCCCGCCAGCATTCCCACACCCATGATCGTGCTGAGCAGTCCGAGCACATCGGCTTTCCAATGATCCAGGATGAGCGGGACAAACAAAGGATTCATGATACCACCCAGAAAATTCGTGGCCAGGAAAAACATCAGCAGGGAAAGCAGCCCTTTGCGCGCCACAATATAATCCCAGCCATATCTCATTTCCTTCCAGACGGAACCTTTTGCCTGGTGACCTTCCTGGGTGCGCGGCGGGCTGGGGATGCGGACAAAGAACATCATCAGCGCCACGGAAAACACATACGTGGTGAAATCAATCAAAGCCATGTTGCCCAGTTTGATGGCCACGTACAGCACGCCGGCGATGGCAGGTCCCGCGATCTGCGGCAGGGCCTCGCCCAACTGCACAAACCCGTTGGCGCGCCCATATTGTTCCTTGGGAACCAGCAATGTCACCGAAGCCGTGAATGCTGGCCACATCAAACAGTTGAAGAGCGCGATGAAGAAGTTGATCGGGATGGCCATCCATGGCTGGAGCAGGTGGCTGAGATATAAGGCGGCCGTCGCCAGCACGGCCAGCCCCGAGCCGAAATCGCTGAGCATCATGACCGTGCGGCGGTTCCAACGATCCGCCAGCACCCCGGCCAGCGGCGAAAGGAATACAAAGGGCGCCGCGAACGCGACCTGCGTCAATGCGATCAACGATACCGAATGGGTCTGGTCGTAGACCCATACGCTAAGTGCAAAGCCGGTGAGTTGTGAGCCGATCAGGGAGATAAGTTGCCCGAACCAAATGGTGAAGAAGGCGCGCGTACCGCCAGGCGGAACTGAAGTTTTCATATCTTCTCTATACATGCCCTTGGTAAATTACCGATAAGGAGGCATGGTTTCCCGATTTTACCATCTTCAGGATTCATGGTACGGATCCGCAAGTTGGAGTTTGGCAGTGGGTCTCTTCGGCCGGTCAACACCCATCAGAAAAGAACGGCGCCAACGAAAACGCCGGTGAATACACTTATTGGATCATTTGCTGATCCGGATTGCGAAGTCCAAGCAGACAGACATACTCCGGCCTCCGATTCGGAGCCGGGCGCTGCAAACGTCAAAAAGGATAGCGTGCTGGAAAACGATCTTCCGGCACGCTATTTGTCAATCTTACGCTTCGTATTCTGCCTGCTGCTCATCCACCGTCATCACCGGTTCATCGGCGGGCTTCTTGTCGAGGAATTGCATCAGGAGCGCCACTACTTTTGTGTAGTATTTGGTTTCGCCCTTATCCTCGTACTTATCGGTCTTGAGCCGACCTTCCAGGTAAACGAGGCTGCCCTTCTTGAGATACTGCTGGGCGATCTCTCCCAGCTTTCCCCAAGCCTCCACGTTTACCCATTCGGTAAACTCCTTGGTCTCGCCGCCGCTCTTCCAGCGTTGTGTGACGCCCAGGCTGAAATGGGCCACTTTCTTGCCATTCGGCGTGAAGCGGCTTTCAGGCTCCTTGCCCAGGTATCCGATCAGTTGAACACGGTTCAATGCTGGCATGTTTCCCTCGCTTTCATTTCGTTTTCTTTCTTCGGGCTTTTAGAGGCAATTGTTTGTTTCATGCGGGTCTCCTTTTTCTCTAAAAGAACAGGGTGGGTGGGTTTGAACGGGTTATACTTTGTTCATGACTTATCTTCGGCGGGTGCGGCCTGGCCTTGCGGTTCATCCCGCTTCAAGACGAGCATGCCCGTTTTCATCTCCAAGACATGATAACCGGCAGGCACCGCATCCAGAGCGCCTTCCTTGACCTCCTTCGAGAAGTAGAACATCCTGCCGTTGGAGTGCAGGTAGTAGGTTGTGCCTTTCGAATTGCTATGTGAGTATGCCATTGATCTCTCCTTTTCTAAGTTGAATACTGTTTGGATGCTAAAAGTGTAGCACATATTTTCTATTCTTGTCAACTGGGAGTTTTTGGCTATCCGATGGCCTTCTCATATTCCATGGTGAACCTTGTTTTGTCATTTTTTTCAACGCGAAGGGCGCGAAGTACGCTAAGAAAAAAAGAAATCTTTGCGGTCTTAGCGGGCTTTGCGGTTCGGTCTTTAATTTTGAGAAATCCATATCGTGCCATCCGATGGCGAGCCGGAGCTTGAGAGCAATCGCTATTTTCTCTTCACAAAGGATGACATAAGATTTTGGCTCATCTGTAAACCAAGTGCAGAATTCTCAATCTTGTGCTGAAATTCGCCTCGTTTGCACAACTTTTACAGATGAGCCAAGATTTTTTACGTGAAAGGATAAGGCAAAACCTATGATGATCGTCACCACGTTTGATGAATTACGCACAGCCCTTCCCCTTCTGGAAGGGAGACTGGGCTTTGTCCCGACCATGGGCTGCCTCCACGAAGGGCATATTTCGCTTGCCCGCCGCGCCAGGGTTGAATGTGACTGTGTGGCCGTCAGCATCTTTGTCAACCCTGTGCAATTTGGGCCGCACGAGGATCTTTCCAAATACCCGCGTGACCTTGAGCGTGACTTGCACCTGCTTGAAGATGCGGGCGTGGACCTGGTCTGGACGCCCACGCCGGAGATCATGTATCCGGCCGGGTTTCAAACCTGGGTGGAAGTCGAGCAAATGACCCGTCCCCTGGAAGGCGCACAGCGTCCCGGCCATTTTCGCGGCGTCACGACCGTTGTCGCCAAGCTATTCAACGCTGTCCAGCCCGCGAAAGCCTATTTCGGCCAGAAGGATGCCCAGCAGGCGGCGGTCATTCGGCAAATGACCAGGGATTTGAATTTCCCAATCGAGATCGTGGTCTGCCCCACAGTACGCGAACCGGATGGACTGGCCATGTCCAGCCGCAATGTTTATCTGGATGCCGATCAGCGCAAGGCCGCCGCCGTTCTATATCGTTCTCTGAGCGCGGCCAAAGCCGCCTATGAACAGGGCGAACGCGACGCCGAAAGATTACGCACGCTCATGAAAACCGTGCTGGCCTCCGAGCCTCTGGCGCAAATGCAATATGTCTCCTGTGCCGATTACGATACGCTGCAGGAACTGGAGCAGGTAAGCGGCAAAACCCTGCTTTCGATGGCGGTGTTTATCGGGAAGACCCGCTTGATAGATAATTTTGTGCTGGGATAACCCATGAAAACAAGCAGGTTCAGCGGGCGCTATTGGTTCAACCTTATCCGCATGGCGCTGATTTTCATTTTGATCATCGTTCTTGTGCCGGTGCTGTGGGTCAGTGATCGCCAGGCGCAGGCCTATCTACATCCATTTCGCAGCCTGGCCTCCAGCGATTTGCTCAGGGCGCAGGATATCCAATACCGGGATATCGAATTGCATACCCGCGATGGCCTGACCTTATCAGCCTGGTACGTTCCGCCGAAGAACGGCGCGGTCATCCTGGTGGCGCACGGCTATGGCTCGGCGCGGCCGGCGGATATGACCGCCTTGTTTGCGGATCACGGTTTTGGCGTGCTGGCCTGGGACTTTCGCGCCCACGGCAGGAGCGGCGGCGATTTTTCCACGCTCGGCTATTATGAGCAGTTCGATGTGGAGGCTGCCCTGGATTATGCACGCGCCCAGCCGGATGTGAAGCACGTCGGCGCCTGGGGCGGATCCATGGGCGCCGCAACGGTCATCTTGACTGCGGCCCATCGTCCCGAAATCGAAGCGCTGGTCAGCGATAGCGCCTTCCCCACGCTCGTGGATGTCTTCAAATACAACTCGCCGGTTCCGGTCTTCCAGCCATTGATCCGTTTCTTTGCGGAACTGCAGACCGGCATCAGCATGAACAAGGTGCGGCCGGTGGATGAGATCGGCAAGATCAGCCCGCGCCCGGTCTTCATCATTGACGGCTGGGATGGCAGCGCCATTGCCATGAATGCACCCTATCGTTTGTATGCCGCCGCGCATGAACCAAAACAGTTGTGGGTCGAGGACGGTGTCCCGCATTTGAATATGTACCCAATGTACAAGGAACAATATACGCAAAAGGTGATCGGTTTCTTTGAAAAGTACTTGCTGGGGAAATGATGTGAGATTTCTTAAACACAAAGGACACAAAGTAAAAAGCGTTTAAAACTTTTAAAACAATAGCTTATAAACACAGAGACGGTTATAATCTGCTTAACTCCAAATGGGGCCTCCCATGCCTGACTCAATCAACCGGCCTCTCCGCGTTTTCCTCTGCCACTCTTCCCACGACAAACCGCTGGTGCGTGAGTTGTATCAAAAACTGCGCGCCGAAACTTGGATTCAGCCCTGGCTGGATGAGGAGGAACTTTATCCCGGCCAGGATTGGGATGTTGAAATCGAAAAGGCAGTGGAACGAACCGATGCCGTGATTGTGTTCCTGTCAAAAAACTCAATTAACAAAGAAGGCTATGTTCAGGCGGAATTACGTTATGTGCTGGATATTGCGCGCACTAAACCGGAAGAAACCATTTTTGTCATTCCATTCAAGCTGGAAGATTGTCAGGTGCCGCGCCGCTTGATGATCTATCAATATGTGGATTACTTTCTCGAGGCCCAACGCGAGCGCACCTTTGCACGATTGTTGAAAAGTTTAAAAATGCGCGCTGATTCGTTAGGCTTGAAAACCGAACCGCCCGAACCGAAGAAAGAATCCAAATCGCCTGAAAAACCTGTTGAAGAAAAGAAACTCGTTGCTGAGAATCCAAAACCTGCACCCAAGACGGAATCTAAACCGCCTGAAAAACCTGTTGAAGAAAAGAAGCCTATTGTAGAAACTTCTAAACCTGCGCCCGAGATTGAGTCCAAACCACCCGAGAAACCTATTGCAGAAAAGAAGTCTGCTGTAGAAACTTCTAAACCTGCGCCAAAGATTGAGTCCGTACTATCCGAGAAACCTATTGAAGAGAAGAAGTCTGTTGTAGAAACTTTCAAACCTACACTCAAGCTTGAGTCCAAACCACCCGAGAAAATCGTTGAGAAAAATAAACCAGCTATTGAAAAACCCAATCCTGCGCAAGAGATAGTGCATCAGCCAGTTAAACCTAGCTCAATCACTTCGAATAAATTAGTTCTAGGCGGGATGGAATTTATGTGCGTACCCGCTGGAAAATTCCTGATGGGAAGCACAAAGGAAAATACGCTGGCAGATGACGATGAACAGCCCCAACATAGCGTGGATATTCCTTATGATTACTGGATGGCGCGCTTCCCGACTACGAACGAACACTATAATAAATATGTTGCCGCCAACGGCTTGAAGCATCCTGTCACTGACTGGATGCTGAAAAAAGATCATCCGGTGGTCAATATCTCGTGGAATGATGTCATGGCCTACTGCCAGTGGCTGAACGACTTCCTCAAGGGTGAGCTATCCTCCGGTTTGGTTCTCCGTTTGCCCACCGAAGCCGAATGGGAAAAAGCCGCGCGCTGGAACCCCTCTCCCATTGGGAGAGGGTCGCGAAGCACGCCGAAGGCGATTAGGGGTGAGGGTTATGAATGGCCGTGGGGCAGTGAGTTCGATAAAAATAGGTGTAATTCCGGTGAAGGCGGAAAGGGAATGACTACAGTGGTCGGTTCCTATTCCCCACGAGGTGACTCGCCTTATGGCTGCGCCGATATGGCCGGTAATGTTTGGGAATGGACACATAGCTTATATAAGAGTTATCCTTATCAGGCAAAGGATGGCCGTGAGGACAAAAAATCACTTGATTTTCGCGTGTTGCGCGGTGGCGCGTTTGCCTGTAATGTTAGACTGGTCCGCTGCGCGTGCCGCTTTAGGCTCGGGCTCCGCCCGGACACTAGGGGCAACGGCGGGCTTCGCATCGTAGTGGCCCCTCTTATCTCTCTTCCTTCTGGTTCCTGATATCGGACTTCCGGTTTCTTTACGGTCCCCACTTCAACTCCAGCGCATAATTCGCCAGAACAACTGATTTCCTGCCATTCGTATACTCGATGACCGCTTGCCCGCCTTGGGTCACACCCTGGGTCGGTGCATACGCTAAAATGGCAAAGCTTGTATCCGGTGCCCACAAATATTCATTCACACTGAAGTGTTTGTGCAACGATGGTCGCGGCTTGATTGACTGGCTGCGGGTTGGGTGTGGACGCGCAGGCTGAAATGACCGCGCATGATAAAAGCGAGGCGAACAGTATTTTCAGGGACTGCATGTCAGTCAGACCTGTTCGAATCTCAGCACCGGCACAACGAACAGGCTGGCCCGCTTTTCCCCGGGGCCGAGGGCCGCCAGCGTTTTGCGGATCAATCCAATCGCCAACTCCACTTGTGCATCATCCACACCCAGTAATAAAGTGACCACGCCGCTCCGCAGAAATCCGCCTGTGGATGCGATGCGCGTCACGCGGTATTCCGCATCGGTCATGGCGCGCGTCAGCGCGTCGGCTTCGTTATCCTTGACGAGAACAATGATCATTTTCATGGCAAGTCTCCAATTTTATAAGGAGTGATATTCAACCGGCAAAGTTTTGTGGATCTTAGTTTCCTGGTGTCTTTGCGGTTACGTATATAAGAGACATTATCGGAAATAATCCACAGATTTCGCCGATTACGCAGATTAGAGAATTTTCAAAAGAAAAATCTG
>PMLN01000138.1 GCA_003158885.1 Anaerolineae bacterium | reverse complement strand
GAAATTCTTGAGCGGCGTCAAATCCAGCGGCTCCTTGGTCTGGCGATTCTTAACCAACTCGATGCCAGAGAACAAACCGATATAGCGCACGTCACCCACGGAAGGATGTTTGGCCTTTAGTTCATCGAGGCGCTTACCCAGGTATTTGCCAACGTTCCTGGAGTTTTCAAAGATCTTTTCCTCTTCGTACACTTCGATGGTGGCCAAGGCTGCGGCGCAAGCCAGCGCATGGCCATTGTATGTAAGCCCGGCATAAAGGTATTTGTCGTCAAAGAATTTGGCAATCTTCTCACGGACGATCACCGCACCGAGCGGCACATAACCGGAGGTGATGCCCTTTGCCGTAGTGATGATATCGGGTACAACGTTCCAATGATCCACAGCGAACCATTCGCCGGTCCTGCCCCACCCCGACATGACCTCATCGGAAATCAGAAGAATACCGTACTTATCACAAATCTCACGCAGACGCGGCCAATAATCATCGGGAGGGATAATCAGGCCGTTTGAACCCGTCACGCCTTCCATAATGATCGCGGCGATTTGATCCGGACCTTCATACTGGATCACTTCCTCCACATGGCTGATGCACTCGCGGTGGCAGGTCTCACGCGTCCAGCCAAACGGGCAGCGATAGCAATACGGATCGAGGAAATGCACCACGCCCGTCATGACATGATCCACCGGCAGGCGCCGATAATCGCCAGTCAAGGCGAGGGCGCCATGCGTGGCGCCATGATAGGAACGATAACGCGCCAAAATCTTATGCCGGCCCGTATAAAAGCGCGCAATCTTTACGGCGTTTTCGTTGGCCTCGGCGCCCCCCAGCGTGAAAAATGTCTTCTTCAAATCACCGGGGGTAACCTCCGCCAATTTCTTGCCCAACAGACCGCGCGGTTCGCTGGCCATGCCCGGCGCCACAAACGTCAACTTGGCGGCTTGATCCTGGATGGCTTTCACCACTTTCGGATTCTGATGTCCCACATTCATATTCACCAACTGGGAAGCAAAATCGAGGTAACGTTTGCCGTCTGCATCCCAAAAATAAACGCCGTCGGCTTTGACCACCGGAATCGGGTTGATCTGCCCCTGAATCGACCAGGAGTAGAAGGTATACTCCTTGTTCAGGTCCACGATCTCCTTCGCACTCAAACCTTTCTGCGTGCCTTGTCCAACTTTAGTCATTCTTCCTCCAAAAAATAAAACGCCGAACCCAGGCAGGCATTCGACGTTTAAGAGATCACCGCTTCACATTCTTCACAATATCCGCATAGACGCTCAAGGTTTCATCCACATCGGCATCCGTATGCGAATAACAGAGGAACCAGGGTTCACGCGGATCGTGATCCGGCATGACCCCGCGTTCGATTGCCATCTCAACCAGCTTAAGATAAGAGTCCTTGTCGCTATGATCCCAATCGCGCTGACACGTAACGGCCTGCACGCCAAGCGCAAAGGAAAACATGGCCGGATATCCACTCATTGCGAACGGGATATTGTTATCTTCGAAAATATCCTTTAATCCGTCCATTAAACGCCTGCCACGTTTTTGGATCGATTCCAGGATCGGTTTTGTTTTCAGTAAATTCAAGGTCGCATAAGCCGCGGCCACTCCCGGTTTGTTATTGGTGTAGGTCCCGCCTTGTGAAACACCGTGTCCGATGATGGACATGATCTCGCGCCTGCCGCCAAACGCCGCGATCGGATATCCGTTACCCATGGCCTTGGCATACGTGGCGAGATCCGGCCGGATGCCATAATATTCCTGCGCCCCGCCATTGGCAATGCGGAAGCCGGTCTTGACCTCGTCCAAAATAAAAACGACGTCATATTCCTCGGTGCGCTTGCGGATCAATTCCAGGAAGCCGGGCTGCGGTTCGATCGCTCCGCAATTTCCCTGACACGGCTCGGTGATGACCGCCGCAAGTTGATCGCCATACGAACGCATTACGCGTTCAAACCCTTCAAAGTCATTAAACGGCAAAGTAATGACGAACTCGCTCATGGATTGGGGAATGCCCGAAGAGGCTTTGACGGGAATCGGGCTGCGACGATTACCATACGCTTCCTCGGGTGCATACGTGGACCACAGAGTATGATCGTGAAAGCCGTGATAGTTGCCTTCAAACTTTAAAATCGTATCGCGTCCGGTAAACGCGCGCGCCACACGGATGGCATGCATCGTGGCTTCGGTGCCCGAACACGCAAAGCGCACCATATCCACCGCCGGGCACATCTCGACGATCATCTCCGCCACACGGACTTCAAGTTCGCCGGTCATTGCGAAGAGCACGCCATTCTTCACTTCGGCAATGACCTGCGCGTCCACCTCATCATACGCATGGCCGAGAATGATCGGGCCGAACGCCATCCGGTAATCAATAAAGCGGCGGCCATCCACATCCCAAAGATAAGCGCCTTTGGCTTTATCCACATAGGGTGTGAGACCTTCGCCCCAATACCGAAAATTGGAATTCACTCCCAGCGGCAAGACTTTCTGCGCGCGCTGCTGCAGCAATTTACTTTTTGGACCAACCAAGCTCATAACGCCTCTCGATTAAGAAGATGATTTTTCAAACCCGTCGACATTCTTGACGGCTCTCTCCGGCACCCGCCATTGATACACATCCTTGAGGATGATCGGCACGATGGAGGTGGTTGTCTTGCGCACACCGGGGATCTTTCGGATCACATCGGTGATGAAATGATAAATCTCCGCAGTATCCCTTGCGACCAATTGAATGCTGATATCATCCTGACCAATGCCACATGCCACATAAGTGATGTTATCGAATTTGGTTAATTTTTTCGCAATTTCCAAAATTTGATCAGATTCAACATCGAGCCACACATCGGCATTGGACGTCAAGCCAAAAGCCTGGGGATTAACAATGCCTGTAATTTGAATCACCCCTTCTTCGATCATTCGATCAATCCGGTAACGAACGGATCGTTCCGAAATATTCTTTATTCGGCGCGCAATCTCGGAAGCGGTCATACGCCCATCTTCAAACAGGAAATTGACAATCTTCACGTCTATTTTGTCGAATTCGTACATACAATTTATTTTTTTCTTCCGAAAGGGAAAGAATACGCTTGCCACTATACCCAAGACATCCTAAACCGTCAAGGCAAAGTGTTGTTATTTCATCCAATTATAAGAGAATGGTCATTTGCGCTTCAAAAGGAATATTCAAATTGGCACTGATTTTGCATTGACGCATAGATGTCAGACAGGTATAATCGCGGGTTGGCATTATTCCCGTTTTTCAGGAGAAAAGACAATGGTTACTACTGACACTACGCTTGAGGTCGCGGTTGAGCCGAAGACCAAATTAACAGGCAAAATTCTCAA
>PMLN01000234.1 GCA_003158885.1 Anaerolineae bacterium | reverse complement strand
TGTTAGCCCAAAATAGAAATGTCACCCATTTTCCAAATTAGAAATGTCCCCGCCCCGCGGGGCGGGGACATTTCTAATTTTTTTCTGAGAGGGGAATAGGGGCTGGGTTCGCCAAGGATGGTTGGGGGCAGGCTTGAGAGGCGCGTGCTCTTTGAGGGCTGCGTCCAAGTCTTTTGGAGTAACCACTTCGGATTGTTTTGCTTGGTGATGATAAATCGCATAGGGCAAGGACTTGCCTTTATACAAAATTGTGAGTTGCTGTTGTGCATTAACACAGACCGTCACGCTGGCGTTACGCAATGCGTAAGAGGGACGTTGGGTTTGGATTTGATAGACGACCTTTTCAAATTGGATGGTCAGGTTCTTTGAGACCAGACGTTGCTCTTGCCAGGTCAAGAGGGTAGCCAGATCGTCTTGGGCATTCAAGGTGCGGTGAGCATTGAAGGAACTTCGGGGTTCGACTGCGAAGCGCAGATTGAAATCTGCGATGAATTCAGGCAGGTAGGCATTGCCTTCTGCCATGCTGGAGAGGTTGCGCAAGCGCATTTCTTTGACCAGACGATCTTGCAGGGTTTGATTCACCCGTTCGACGCGTCCTTTGGCTTGCGGGCTGTTGGCACAAAGGATCTGGATGTCCAAGGCTTGCATCGCCCGTCCAAACTGCGTGAGAGCCTCGGTTTTGCCTGTTCCAGGCGTATGAACCCGGAAAATGCTATGTTTATCGCTGTAGAAGGCGCCTGGCTTGCCGTATTGCCTGAAATATCCTTCTGCCGCTGCGCAGTAACTGAAAAAACTCTCGCTTTCCACGAAGCGCAACTGGACCAACTTCCCCGTCGCATCATCGATGAACACCAACAACACGCAGGCTTCCGATCGTCCTTCAAACCAGTCATGCGGTGAACCATCGATCTGCACCAGTTCCCCAAAACAGGCGCGCCGCTCACGCAGTTGATGCACCACCTCTTTTTTTATCTTGTGTGGCTTCCACAATCCTTCTGCGATCATCAATTGACGCACACTTTCATCGGAAATCTTCAATTTCTCTTTTTCCACCAATTTCTCGCACGCCAAGGTCGGTCCAAAGCCTTGGTATTTGCTCTTCAACAAGTCCAAGGCCTTTTTCTTCACTTCGGCTTGCAACCGATGATTCCCTGTGCGCCCGCGATGTCTCGAAACTAACCCGACTGCGCCTTGCTGGCGGTAGTTTTTCAGCAATCGCTTGATGTGGCGGATACTGATGCCTAGGATCCTGCTGGCTTCTTTTTGTCCCATCCGTTTTTCTTCCAATTTTTGCATCACTTCCAGTCTGCTCATTTCTTTCGTGCTCATTGTGATCGTCTCCATTTCGCGTCCTCCGTAAGGGGACATTTTAACTTTGGCGAAAAGGGACATTTCTATTTTGGGCTAACAGTATTCATTTTCTGCTTGACGAAAGAACTCCCTGCGGCTAAAATTCAGCCCGTTCTTTTTTCGACCTGTACATGGCTCAGCGCTCCTGAGTCACCGTACAGAAATTCATTCTAAAGAGCGAAGGTAACCCCGCATGGGGTGAGAGGCGCTCGAGGAGATACGATGGAGAAAGTTGTACTAAAAGCAACCAAGCGCGAAATACGCGGCAAGCAGGTAAAGGCCTTGCGCCGCGAGGGCAAGCTTCCGGCGGTCATTTATGGTCGTCATACCGAACCGGTCAAAATTTCGTTGGATGCACATACTGCGATAATGGTGTTGACGAAAGTTGGCTCTTCCACGTTGGTCACGATCGATGTGGATGGTCAGGAATATCCTGCCCTGGTGCGCGAGCGACAGCGTAACTATATCAAGGGCGGTTTGATCCATGTGGATTTCCTGGCTGTTTCGCTGACCGAGAAGCTGCACGCTGAAGTCCGTATCGAGTTGGCCGGTACTTCACTGGCCGTCAAGGATTTCAATGCCGTGCTGGTGACCGGCTTGCATTCGCTTTCCGTCGAATGTTTGCCGGCCGACCTGCCCGAATTCATAACCGTTGATATTGCACCGCTTGTCAAGGTTGGCGATGGCATCCACGTCCGCGATATTTCGCTGGGCGACAACGTCCGCATTATGAATGATCCCGACGATATGATCGTCAACGCAACATACGCCAAGATTGAAGTCGAAGAGGCGCCTGTTGCGGCTGAAGGCGCAGTGGCAGTTGCGGCTGAAGGCGTTGAACCTGAACTCTCTGTGGAACGCGGTAAGAAGGAAGATGAAGCTTCTGAAGCGGGCGCAAAGGCTGAGAAAACTGAAAAGGGCGCAAAGGCTGAGAAAACTGAAAAGGCCGAAAAGAAGAAATAAACCTTGTTCAAACGAACTCCCCGTCATTCGGCGGGGAGTTTTTTATTACTCACCATGCATCGCACGGAGCACACAGGATTTTTTCCCGCCTCCCCATCCTCTCGGTATCTTCTCAATGTTATCGGTGGTTGAGTAGGCGGCGGTGCTATCCCGCCGCCGTATCGAAACCACCATTAACAACAATTCCCACGAAATATTGAGATGATACTCCTCTCGATGGTAAAAATTCTAAAGGTCCAACACTTTTAGAAAATCAACTGTCATTCTGGCGGTCGCGCCCCACAGCAATTCGCCGTCGTAGGGCTGGTACACGATCAGCGAGCGATTCCTCCCGGGCATGCTGAACTCCCAGCGATTGGCTTTATTCGCCAGCCAATTCAACGGAATGGTAAACACGCGCTCCACCTCATCTTTTCCCAGACGCAGGACGGTTGGCCATGGTATGACCCCGACCACCGGCGTAACGCGGAAACTTGTGATGGTGATCATGTTCGTGATCCGCCCCAGTACGCGGACATTCTGCGGGGCGATGCCGATCTCTTCGTTCGCTTCACGCAATGCGGTTTCTTCGGGGGTTGTTTCGCCCTCATCGCACCCGCCGCCGGGAAACGATACTTGTCCCTTATGACTCTCCACCTTATCCGTGCGGCGCGTAAAGAGCAAATGCCATTCATCGTCCTGTTGGAGCAGGGGGATTAACACGGCCGCGCATTTCAAACGCGTATCACTGGTGAGTTCGATCTCCGCGTATCCGTCGGATGATGGAGCGGATTCGATCGCCTCGTGTAGTTTTTGAATGATGGTATCCTCGGAAAGATTCACGGACATGCTTTGCTATCTCATTATCTCTGCTTGGGACCGGGATGAACTCACAGGCGCCGATCTTCTTCACGCACGGCTTTCATCGCCTCGGAAAGTCCATCCACTTTGCCGACCAGGTAGCGCAAATAGACTCCGTGTGTTTGGGTCCCGATTCAATATACAGCGGGTATTCTCTCATCGTTCCTCATTAATTTACTCACCTTACGCAGTAACCTGCCTTT
>PMLN01000040.1 GCA_003158885.1 Anaerolineae bacterium | reverse complement strand
AATAATGAGGAAGCCCATATTCGGCTTACCTTAGATTCTATTGTTGCGCAAACCAGCCAGCCCACACAATGGATTATTGTGGATGATGGTTCAAGCGATGCCACGGCAAGTATCGTCACACGGTACGCTGACATGCATCCGTGGATCAAACTGGTCAAGAACCTACCAAGTGAGGTTAGGCGGCAAGGGGGAGGCAAGGTGGTCAGAGCTTTTCATTGTGGCTATGAGGCTGCGGACATCACCGATTTTGATTTCGTTGTGAAGCTGGATGCCGATCTGACATTACCAATGAGTTACTTCGAAGAAGTTGCAAAATGCTTCGCGTCAGAACCAACAGTAGGCATGTGCGGGGGCTTTCTGACAGCGCAATTCAATGGGGTGTGGAAAAGGGAGAGATCGGCGCGCTACCATCTTAGAGGTAATTTCAAGGCGTACAGGAAACAATGCTTCGCTGAAATTGGTGGGATACGCCCTGTAGACAATTGGGATTTGCTTGACGAGATGACGGCTATGTACCTTGGGTGGTCTGTCAAGATCTTGCCCTTAGAAGTGAGGCACCATCGCCCAACTTCTACCTTGATAAATAGAGGTTTGAGATTCTCCTTCGCGAAAGGGCAAACTTACTACAAAGACGGATATGACTTGTTTCTATTAGCGCTTCGTTCTGCGCCGTATGGCCTTGGCACAAAACCTTATGTGCTATCTTCCCTGGGATTGATACTCGGATATCTCTATAGTTGTTGGACACGCCCCGAGAAATATGTGGATGCCGGCCTTGAAAGGTTCATAAGGAAGTTTCAATACAATCGCATAAAAAGCTTTCTGCGGGTGGGCGCACTCAACTGACCGCGTTGCGATGCATGCGCCATGTGCAATTGTGGCGGTGCCCAATAACAATTCTATGAGCCTATGAATATTTGGGTTGACCTTTGGGCCGCACCTGACCCCCTCTTCTTTCGTCCTATTGTAAAAAGGTTGCATGCGCAGGGTCATACTACATGGGTCACCGCACGAGAGTTTGGCGAGACTGTTTCCATAGCTGAACAGTCTGGATTCAAGTTTAGGGTGGTGGGAAGGCATGGAGGTCGAACTGGCGCTGCTAAAATGGCACAGATACTCATGGGGGCTGTGCAGCTTGCATTCCTCGTCGGGAGGGAAAAGATCGATTTAGCTGTAAGTTTCAATTCCTACGCACAAGGTCTTGCTGCGAAATGGCGCGGTGTCCCGTTTGTAACCTGTATGGACTATGAATACCAACCGGCTAACCATTTGGCATTTCGGCTGGCTACAAGAGTAATTGTTCCCGATGGATTCGACCGCGCTACTTTACGACGACAAGGAGGCTATCCTCATAAGGTGGTCACTTTTAGTGGGTTGAAAGAGCACATTTCGCTTGCAGATTTCTGCCCAGATCCCAGCTTCCGCCATGAACTTGAGCCGCTTGGCATCACTAGCAATGATATTCTTATCACCATGCGGCCACCGGCTACTTGGGCTACATATCACCAGTTTGAGAATACGCTGTTTGACAGGATCGTTGTGTTTCTCGCGGGGCGACCCGATATCAAAATCCTGCTCTTGCCCCGCTCAGATTCTCAGAGCGCACATTTCCGGGAGCTGGGCATGGAAAACCTCGTAATCCCGCCCCGGGTATTGGATGGCTTGAACCTCGTCTACTATTCTGACATGGTGATTAGCGCGGGCGGTTCAATGAATCGAGAGGCTGTGGTATTGGGCACACCCGCTTACAGTGTCTTTCAGGGGCGTATGGCAGGTGTAGATCAAAAGATGATCGCAAATGGGATGTTACATACCCTTCAGTCCTCTGACGACTTAGAGCGACTCAGCCTATCTCGAAAACCCCGACTGCCATTTCGGCCCATACAAAGTGGGGCAATTGATCAAGTAGTACATGCCATCGTAGGCACTGCATACTGAGTGCATGTGATTGCTTGCTAATACGCGGCCCTACGCAAAAACTTTGACAGAAAGGATGGTTTGAATCATGAAAGTTCCATTCGTTGACCTGCGTGCCATGCACGAAGAAATTCGCCCTGAGATCGAAGCCGCCTTCAAGGACGTCTTCGACCGGTCATCCTTTGTCGGCGGTCCGTACGTCGAGACCTTCGAAAAAGATTTCGCGGCGTACTGCGGCGTACTGCAGGTAGTAACCTGTGCCAGTGGAACCGACGCCGTCAAGTTGGCTCTCATGGCTTCTGGAGTTCGGTCTGGGGATGCCGTCATCACGGCTTCGCATACCTTCATCGCCACCGTTGAAGCCATTACATTGATTGGCGCGCACCCGATCTTCATCGAAATCGATGCCGACACCTATCACCTTTCCCCCGCGGCGCTGGAAGAGTTCATCGTCACAAAATGCCGCCTGGGCGCCGATGGGCATTGGGTGGATGGCACCTCCGGGCGGTCTGTCACAGCCGTCCTGCCCGTTCACCTCTATGGCTTGATGGCCGACATGCAGCCGATCCTTGAAGTCGCCCGGAAATACAACCTCACGGTGGTGGAAGATTGCGCTCAGGCTCACGGCGCAACCTATGTTCTGGATGGAAATAAGATCAAGGCTGGCAGCGCGGGGCGTGCGGGGGCTTTCAGCTTCTACCCCGGCAAGAACCTGGGCGCCATGGGCGAAGGCGGTGCGGTTGCCACCCAGGATGAAATGGCCGCCCAGCGTATGCGTCTGTGGCGTGATCATGGCTCCAGCCAGAAATATGTGCATGTCTCACCGGACGGTTGGAATGGCCGGCTCGACACGTTGCAGTGCGCCATCCTGGATATTAAACTCAAGAAGCTGGATGAATGGAATGGCCGCCGCCGCCAGGTGGCCAAATGGTATCAGGAGCGTTTGGCTGGGAACGAAAAAATCATTCCCCCGGCTGTCCCCGCTGGGCGGGAGCACATCTATCACCTCTACGTGGTGCGGGTTCCCGACCGTGAGCGGGTCATGAAAGAATTCGGTGTGCGCAACATCGCTTGCGGTTTGCACTATCCCATCCCGTTGCATTTACAAACTGCCTATCGCGAACTTGGTTATTGCAAAGGCGATTTCCCGGTGACCGAAAAAGTGGCTGAAACGATTCTTTCTCTTCCCATGTTCCCACACATGACCGAGGAGATGGTGGATTTCGTTTGTTCGGAGCTGGTGAAGATCGTAGACGAAGGGGAAAAAGCACGTCTCCATTGATTGCTGAAACCAAGGGGGTGATTGCTTGGCTACCTTTCAGATCGTTTGATGTCAAATTGATTCCATGAACAGGAGGTTTTTACCATGAGTACTCCAGAGTTTTGCCGGATTGCGCCGGATGTTAAATTAGGAAAGGAGGTCAAGATCTATGGCTTTGTCAACCTATACGGCTGTTCCATCGGTGATGAGACCAAGATCGGAACCTTCGTCGAGATCCAGGGTGGGGCGGTGATAGGAAAGCGGGTGAAGATCTCCAGCCATACCTTTATCTGCGAGGGCGTAACCATCGAAGACTACGTGTTCATTGGACATGGCGTGATGTTCATTAATGACCGCTTTCCGCGCTCGACCAACCCGGATGGGTCGGTCCAGACCGGAGAGGATTGGGAATGTGTCCCCACGTTGATTTGCCGGGGAGCCTCGGTCGGCAGTAATGCCACGCTATTGTGCGGTGTGAAGGTTGGGGAGGGCGCCATCGTTGGCGCCGGCAGCGTGGTGACCAAAGATGTGCCACCTTATACGATTGTCGCAGGTAACCCGGCCAGAGTATTACGAAAGGTCGAGACGATTCATAAAGAGACAATCTGAGTTCACCAAAGAGGAGAATGGTTATGAAGATTTTGAGCATCAACGACTCGAAACATCTCGTCTTATCCATTATAGGTCTGAAAGTCCCAAACAGTTATCTGCTCATCAAGCGTATCCTGGATGTGCTGATTGCCTTGGTACTAATTCTACTGTTTGGGCCGCTCATGCTGGTCATTGCACTGGGCATTCGCATCTCCTCGCCTGGACCCATTTTCTACCGCCAAACGCGGATCGGAAAAAACGGCAAGCCATTTTCCATGCTCAAATTCCGTTCGATGCAGGTTGTTAACAATCCAGATTTGCATCGAGAGTATGTGCAGAAGCTTATTAAAGAGAACACCGAACCCCGTACACTGGGGAAGAGCAGCCTGAAAATATTGGCTGATGCGCGCATCACCGGCTTGGGAAAATACTTGCGTAAGTTCAGTTTGGATGAGTTGCCGCAATTCTTCAATGTATTGAAGGGAGAAATGTCCATCGTTGGGCCGCGGCCGCCTCTGCCTTACGAGTACGAGATTTACTCTGAATGGCATAAACAGCGGCTGGCAGTTCTGCCTGGGATTACCGGCATGTGGCAAGCGATGGCACATAACATCGTCTCATTTGATGATATGGTGAGGCTCGATATTGAATACATCCAATCCATGAGTCTGTGGCTGGATCTCAAAATCATGTTTCTTACGCCGGTCGAAATGATCCGAGGAAAGGGAGCGGGATAATGGGAAATATGGAAGAAGTAAAAAACCACCAGCCCGTTAATGTTGGTATTGTTGGCTTGGGATATTGGGGTCCCAAACTGGCGCGTAATTTTCAAAGCCTGGATGGGGTCCGTGTGGTGATGGCCTCCGACTTGCGCCAGGAACGGCTGGATGATCTAAAAAAACTCTATCCGGACATAACGGTTACCCGGGATTATAAGGAACTTTTGAATGGCCGGCATTTGGATGCAGTGATCATCGCGACACCCGTCAATACCCATTACAAACTTGCCAGAGATGCAATTCTGGCAGGCAAACATGTGATGGTTGAGAAACCCATCACCAGCAATTCCATGCAAGGGGCGGAATTGCTGAGTCTGGCGGAAAAGTATGACCGCCGCTTGATGGTGGGGCACACGTTCGTATACAACCCGGCGGTTGAAATGGTACGGCAGGTGATCCAGTCGGGTGAGTTGGGCGATATCTACTATATGAACGCTACGCGCGTCAATCTTGGTTTATTACAGCCCGACATCAACGTGATGTGGGACTTGGCGCCGCACGACTTGTCCATCCTAACCTATATTCTCAATGACGATCCGATCAAGGTCAGCGCACTGGGTTCGGCCTATGTCAATAGATCAGCTCATTTGGATGAGGTGGTTTATATGAACTTGCGCTTCCGTAATGATATAATCGCCAACCTGAGGGTCAGCTGGCTGGATCCCGTCAAGATGCGCCGCTTGACTGTGGTGGGCAGGAAAAAGATGCTGGTATATGATGATATCAGCGAGGATAAGGTCATTTTATATGATAAAGGTGTGGAAGTGCCGCCCTATTCGGTCACGGAAGCGGAATTCCGTGCATCTTATCGCAACGGGGATGGGACCGTGTACCCGCTTACGTGGACCGAGCCGTTGAAGGCTGAGTGCGATCACTTTGTCTACTGCATCCGTTCGGGCACTTCACCACGCAGCAACGGCGAGAACGGCTAGATGGTCATAAATGTATTGGAGACAGCCCAACGCTCAATGATC
>PMLN01000155.1 GCA_003158885.1 Anaerolineae bacterium | reverse complement strand
CTGACAACCTTTGCGTGCACACACCTGGAAAGAGGTTTCCCCATTTTTTTGTTTTCGTTATAAAATTAGGGTTCTATGAACGAGGAGAAACGTTTTTACCAAAGGCCCCGGTTTGCCAGCATTGTACTGGGAATCCTATTGGTTGTAATCTATGGAATTGAATACAAGTATCAGAGCGGAATCCTCAATGTCCCCGGCATCCTGCTTGACCTTTTCCTATTATTCGTCTTAGTTCAAATCACAGTGGCCTTTTACGCCCAATTTGTGCTTCCCATCCAAAAGCGCAAAGACCGAAGCATCGTTATCGGACGGTTATGGCTGCACGCCAGAGGCGGACATGGCCCAGCCATCTTCGTAAAGAACGGCCGCCTGGTGGAAAGCAAAGGCGAGAGCGAGAAAAAAGGTCCCGGCGTGTTGTGGCTGGATACGGCCAGCGCGGTGGTAACGCGCACCGATGTATCGCTTAAGCACACCCTCGGTCCCGGCGTCCATTTTACGGATAAAGATGAGAAAATCGCGAGCGTCATCAGCCTACATACGCAAACGCACAGAATCGGTCCCAAAAAAGAGGATGAGCCGTTCAAGGCTGAAAAAGATTACGCACCCAAAGAGGAATACCAAAAAGCCAATGAGCGCCGAATGGCGGTCAGCGCCATAACACGGGATGGGATCGAAGTGGTGCCGAATATCAGCGTAACGTTCAAGATCGATGCGGCGCCTGCGAAAGGAAAGGAAAAGGGATCAAGGTTCGGCTACGATGAGAATGCCGTGGAGAGAGCCGTGAAGGGAGAGGGCGTCAGCGCGGCTTCCGGCAAGGATGAACCGAAGCATGTATCCTGGAACCAGCTTCCGGCCTTGATCGCGGCGGATCTCTGGCGGGAATATCTCGGCAAATTCACGCTGAATGAATTATTTTCGGCCAGCCGGCTGCCGCCTTCCGATGTGCTGCAGCCTCCAGCCCCAACCGAGGTCAAAGCGGAAAGCCCTGCGCCGGCAAAAGCCGGCATTTTCACCCGAATGCTGAGAGCTTACAACGACCGGTTCGAAAAGCGGCTCAAGAAACGCATGCCGGAGGAGCAGGTCCCCACAATCAAAGCCAGCGAGAAACCGGAAGCCCCAAAGAAAGCCGCAGACCCGCAGCCCACGACCGCGCTGCAAATCATCAATCAAATGATGAAAGCACGCATGACACAAGCCAATGTCCCTGTACTGGATGAAAGCGGCCAGCCGCTGGAGGGATTCCGGCACAGCCAGGAGTTCGACAGGCTCAACGAGCGCGGCATAAAAGTCGCCAGCGTCAGCGTGAGCGGGCTGCAATTCAACAAAGCCGTTGAGACAGAATTGGTCAATCACTGGAACTCAAGCTGGCTGCTAAACGCCAAGGCAGACCAAAGCCGGATCGAACGATTAACAGCCGCCTACAACGTCAATGGAAAGCAAAAGGCGCTGCATGAACACGCGTCGAACTTAAGCGAGGCCATCAACGATCCAGCGGATGTCGCTGCGGCGGTCAAGGCTTTACTGAAGCAAACGCAATCCGAGATAAAACTCAATGACCGCCTGCTGCGCCGCACGACGCGCGAAGTCCAGGATATAGAAGACATCATCAATTGGATGGAGTCCAAAGTATGAACGCAAAGGGGAAGAAGAAGGAAAAGGCGCCATCGGCGTGGAGTCAGGAAAGTGAACGCACACGGAAATTATTCGCGCAGTGGCTGGATTACCGGCTGAACCGGTTCTTCGACACCTCCATTAACGGTCCCAAATACCGCAGATTAAGAGTGGGGATCCTGCGAGCCGCTTTCATCATCGGGCTAGGCTCCATTCAAGTATTCATATTCATCTGGCTGACCCAAGTCAACCAGGTACAGACAACCCTGCCCTGGCTGGCGTTCGTGCTCGGACTAAATTTTTTCGTACGCCCCATCCTTATCCTGGCAATACCGGTTTTCATTGCCATTGAAATGGCCGGGAATTATATTAAGGATATTTTCGAACTAAAAGACCCGGCCGTAGCCTGGAAGTTCATCCGCGAAATATCGCTCCGAGGCGCCAGCGAAGTCCTGCACATCCGTGACGGGAAAATCGTGGATGGGGACAAAGAATCGCCCATCTTCCTGATCGGCGGGCCGGGGCGGGTTGAGATCGAATTCGACACGGCGGTGCTGTTCGAGAAACCGGATGGGACGCCGCACTTGATCGGTCCGGCCGATATGAAATCATGGGAAGAGAAGAAAAACTTCCTGACGAATAAAAAGGGAGAAAAAGACCTCTCGGCCCTGGAAGGATTCGAACGTTTGCGGGAACCGATCATCAACCTGCGCGATCAATATTTTGGGAATACAGCTTCGGATGCGATCCTGGTGGGAAGCCGCAGCCTGGATGGGATCCAGGTCAGCACCAGCGATGTGCGCGGAGTTTTCAGCATTCATCGCGGGGAAGGCACGGATGCTCAAAAGATGGATAAGGAAAAGCCCTACCGGTACGACCCCCAAAGCATCCAGATCCTGATCTACCAACAAAGCGTGCCGGTATTGCCAGGGCCCAACCCTTCGGGAGACCCTGTGCCATGGACCGGCGCGATGCGAGGCATGATCAGCGGCGAAATCGGCAGTTTTATGAGTCAAAACAAACTAGCTGAATATCTGGCAAGCATCAGCACGCCCGAAATGGAAGCCCAGGCCTATCGCGAAGACACGATCCTTCAGCAGACGATGCAACATTCAAGCCAGCTCCCGGACTTTGCGCCGGATGCCGTCACCAAGCCAAAATTCCATCCAAGAACCGAGTTGAGCGAGCGCTTTGCAAAATATACAGACGGCTTTTCCAAACGGGCCAACGAGCGCGGCATGGATCTGCACTGGATCGGCGTGGGCACCTGGAAGATCCCCGACGAAATTTCCAGTGATATCAATAACCGTCACATGGATGCGTGGCGCATCAGCCGCGAAAATGCAACGCGTTCCAACGAGCATGTACTCAATTCCGCCCTGGATGAGGCGTGCCTGAACGAAACACTGCGGCTGATCCAGGATGTGCCGTTCGCGGCCTATCAAAAGGACCAGGAAAAATATACCCAAAAGGATAAAATCATCGAGGCGCTCTTATGGGATTTTTGGGAACAACTGGGCCTTGCGCTGGACAATTATTACAAGAACAATATTTACAACGCGGAAGTGGAAAAACTCGAAAGAGCCATCCTAAAGATCGAGAAACTGCTCAGTATTCCCGGCGGAGCGCATATGGTCGGCGGAGGGAGTTTCAGCAAAGTGAAGATCAGACCAGCGGGCGCGATGGATCCGCCTCCAGCCCCCGGTTCAAAATCAGAGGATGAGCAATATCGCATCCTGCTGGCAAAACTGGACGGCAGTTATAAAGTCGCCGAAGCTATGATCGCCAACGAACAAAAACGTTATGCCGGCCTGAGGCGTGAGGAAGCCATCAGGCGAATCATCAAACGGCTGGAACGCTACGGAAAGTAAGCCCATGTCAATCGCCGGTACAATGATCACTCCATCGAATGAAATCGCACGCGCACTGCAAATCAACCTGCCGGTGGTGGCACTTGAGTCGACCGTCATCACGCATGGGCTGCCCCACCCACAGAATATCCAACTGGCGCGGGAAATGGAAGCGGCCATCCGGGGCGAAGGCGCGACGCCGGCCACGGTGGCAGTCATCGAAGGAAAGGTGCGCATCGGCCTGAGCGAAGATGAACTGACCAGGCTGGCCGAAGCAGAATCTCCGCTGAAAGTGAGCCATCGCGATTTCGCGACCGCCATCGTTAAAAAACGCAGCGGCGGGACCACCGTGGCAGGCACCATGCTGGCCGCACACCAGGCAGGCATCAAGGTATTCGCGACCGGCGGCATAGGCGGAGTCCATAAAGAGTCGCCGTTCGATATTTCCACCGACCTGCGGGCGCTGGCCGAAATCCCGATGATCGTGGTGTGCGCAGGAGCGAAAGCGATCCTCGACCTGCCTGCGACGCTCGAATATCTGGAAACGATGGGCGTGCCGGTGGTTGGCTACCAAACGGACAAGTTCCCGGAGTTCTATTCGCGCGACGGCAATCTGGACATCAGCGTGCGCTTGGATTCGCCGCACGAAATCGCAGAGTTCGCGCAGGCACACTGGTCGCTGGGTCTGCACAGCGCGGTGCTGGTGGCAAATCCCATTCCGGAATCAGACGCCATCCCAAGGCTGAACATGGAACCGATCATTGCGCAGGCATCCAAAGAAGCCAAAGAAAAAAAGATACACGGTCAAAAGTTGACGCCATACCTGCTCCAGCGAATCAGTGAATTGACCAATAAAAGATCACTGCAAGCCAACCTGGCCTTACTGCTCAACAATGCCCGTCTGGCGGCGCAAATCGCGAAAGCACTGGCCGGCAATCCACGAAGGATGGTTTAAAATGGAAAGCAAATTTACAATCAGCGAAGTAATCCTTGCAACGCCCGAACAAATCTATCAAGCCTGGCTTTCCACAAAGGGACACAGCGCGATGACGGGAAGCCCGGCGGAGGTCGAAGCGCGCGTGAAGGGGAAGTTCAGCGCATGGGACGGATATATTTTCGGTGAGACACTGGAATTAAAACCCAACCAGCGGATCGTTCAAGCGTGGCGGACAACAGAATTTCCGGAGGGCAGTCCGGATTCACGCGTGGAGATAAACCTCGAAGCGGTCAAAGGCGGGACAAAGATCACGATCCACCACTCGAATATTCCCAAGGGGCAGGCGGAGGATTATAAACAGGGCTGGCAGGATTTTTATTTCAAGCCGATGAAGGAATATTTTTCAAAATAAGGAAAATGGGGGAATAGAGAATAGTTGCCGACCGCCATGTGAGTGCTG
>PMLN01000383.1 GCA_003158885.1 Anaerolineae bacterium | reverse complement strand
TCGCGCGCCTTCCGCAACGATCAGTTGCCGCTTCTATATAAAGAACTATCGGAGATGACTGGTTATGGGATGTCCCTGCCGATGAACTCCGGCGCCGAAGCGGTTGAGACCGCCATCAAGCTGGCGCGCAAATGGGCCTATCGCGTCAAAGGCGTGCCGCGCCATCAGGCTGAGATCATTACCGCCTCGGGAAATTTCCACGGAAGGACAACCACCATCGTTTCCTTTTCGACGGAGCCATCCTACCGTGACGACTTCGGCCCGTTCACGCCCGGCTTTGTGACTGTACCGTATGGCGATGCCTCTGCCGTGGAAAAAGCCATCAATAAAAACACGGCGGCGGTTTTGCTTGAACCGATCCAGGGTGAAGGCGGGGTCATCATCCCACCCCCCGGTTATTTGAAAAAAGTTTCAGAGGCATGCAGGAAGAACAATGTTTTATTCGTGGCCGATGAGATTCAAACCGGCCTGGCGCGCACCGGCAAATTATTTGCATGTGATTACGAAGATGTTCGTCCCGATATTATGATCCTCGGCAAGGCTCTGGGCGGTGGGTTCTATCCTGTCTCTGCCATTCTGGCAGATAAGCCCATCCTCGGCTTATTCACGCCCGGCGAGCACGGCTCGACCTTTGGTGGGAATCCTCTGGCGGCCGCCGTGGCGCGCGCCGCGCTGGCTGTGATCCGCGAGGAGAAACTGGCTGAACGCGCGGAAGAAATGGGAACCTATTTCATGGAGCAGTTGAGCGAGATGCCCAGTCCGCATGTCAAAGAAGTGCGCGGCAAGGGTTTGTTGATCGGCGTCGAGTTGAAGCCGTCGGCCGGCGGGGCGCGGCGTTTTTGCGAAGCTTTGCAGGATAAAGGCATCCTTACCAAAGAGACTCATGAAAACGTCATTCGCTTTGCGCCGCCCTTGATCATCGAAAAGAGTGATATTGATTGGGCGCTTCCGTCCATTCGCGAAGTGTTCAATATAAAATAACAATAGACCCTAAGGGTTTTTAAAAACCCTTAGGGTCTAACCAATTCGGAGGTTCTATGTACATTGGGATACCCAAAGAAACGCGTCCGTTTGAGTACCGCGTGGGCTTGTCGCCCGCCGGTGTGGAAATGCTCACTCAAAAAGGACACAAAGTTTTCGTTGAGCATGAAGCGGGTTTGGGAGCCGGTTTCAGCGATGCGGAATATGAAAAGGTCGGGGCAGGCCTGGTTTTTTCCTGCGACGAGGTCTTTGGCCGTTCGGATCTGCTGCTTAAGGTCGCGCGGCCCTTGAAGGAAGAACTGGATTGGCTTAGGCCGGAAACCATCCTCGCCGGTTTCCTGCATTTGCCCTCGGCCCGCCAGGATAAGATCGATATCCTGCTCGAGAAAAAAGTGACATCCATTGCGTATGAGCAGATCAGGGCGGAAGACGGTTCCCTGCCGGTTCTGCGACCATTCAGCCAGATCGGCGGCGCAATGACCGCCCAGATTGCCGCCCGCCTGCTTCAGAATAATGAAGGCGGCAAGGGAATTCTGGTAGGAGGTATGCCGGGCGTCCCGCCGGCCGAGATCGTCATCATCGGCGCGGGCGTGGTCGGCACCTATGCGGCGCAGATGTTCCTAGGCATGGGCGCACATGTAACCGTGATTGACCACAGCTTCTCCGCGCTTCAAAAGATTTGGGATCGCTTCCCGAACATCGTTACCCTGCTTTCTACAAAACGCAATATCGAACGCTCTGTGGCTTATGCGGATGTGGTGGTCGGTGCGGTGTTGAATCCGGGCGAGCGCGCGCCCGTTCTCATCACGCGTGAGATGGTGCGTTCGATGAAACCGCGCTCGGTCATCATTGACATCAGCATTGATGAGGGCGGGTGCGTGGAAACCTCGCACCCATCCTCGCACGAACATCCGGTATATATCGAAGAAGGTATCTTGCATTATTGCGTGCCGAACATGCCGGCGGCGGTCGCTCGTACTGCGACTCATGCCTTTGTCAATTGCGCCATGCCCTATATCCTGGAAATGGCGGATGGCGGTGTAAATGGGATACTCAATAATCCATCCATCGAAGCCGCGGTGAACACACATGCTGGAAAGTATATGCATCTTGTGCGCTTGACCAACCACAAGGAGGTGGAAGATGGATTGGATTAGCCAGTATAAGTCCCGCATAGTGGATGCCGACGAGGCGGTGAAGGCCATTAAGTCAAATAATCGCATCTTCATGACGGGCAATGTTTCGGTCCCGCAAAAGTTATTGGCCGCCCTGGTGAAATATGCGCCGCATTTGAAGGATGTCGAAATTTGCCAGGCCTTATCCGTCGGTCCGGCGGATTACGTTAATCCCGATATGGAAGGCCACCTTCGGGTAAATACCCTATTCATCAGCGCCAACGTACGCAAGGCTGTTCAGGAGGGCCGCGCAGATTTCACGCCGGTTTTGCTTTCAGAATTTCCGCTGCTGTTCAAGAACAAGATTCTGCCGGTGGATGTGGCGCTCATCCATGTTTCGCCGCCTGATGAGCACGGATTCTGTTCATTGGGCGTGGAGGTTGGGTTGACCAAGTCTCCGGCTGAATCTTCCAAGATCATCATTGCCGAGGTGAACGAACAAATGCCGCGCACCCTCGGTGACTCGTTCATTCATTGCAGTCGCCTGAATTACATGGTACCGGTCAATTATCCGGTAGCCGAACAACCGATGGGCAATGGGGGCGACGATGAGATCAGCGGGAAGATTGCCGGGTACATTGCAGATTTAATTCCCGACTATGCCACCTTACAAATGGGTATTGGCGCCATTCCGGATGCCGTGTTGAATTTTCTGGTTGATAAGAAGGACCTCGGCATTCACAGCGAAATGTTTTCGGATGGGGTCGTCCGCCTGGTGGAGAAGGGCGTCATCACCAATGCCCGCAAGACTTTACACCCCGGAAAGATCGTGGTCGGTTTTATCCTGGGCACCCAGGCCCTGTATAAATGGGCGGATGATAATCCTCTATGCGAGTTTCACCGCCAGGAATATGTCAACGACCCGTTCGTGATCGCCCAAAATGACCGCATGGTTGCGATCAACTCTGCCATCGAGGTGGACTTGACCGGCCAGGTGTGCGCGGATAGCATCGGCCCCAAATTCTTTAGCGGCATCGGCGGCCAGCTTGATTTCATCTATGGCGCTTCGCGTTCCAAAGGCGGAGTTCCCATCATTGCCTTGCCCAGTACCACCGTCTTGAAAGATGGAACGGTGGTCAGCCGGATCGTTAGCCTGTTGAAACTGGGCGCGGGTGTGGTCACCGGACGTAATCATGTCCATTATATAGTGACCGAATATGGCGTTGCAGATTTATACGGTAAAACCATCCGCCAGCGCGCACAGCAGCTCATCAAAATTGCCCATCCCAACTTCCGCAAGGACTTGGAGAAACAAGCCAGGGATTTGTGCTATCTCTAGCGATTTAGTATTTTGCCGCTGAGGCGTCGAGACACAGGGAAGCAAATAAAATCTTCCCTGTGTCTCTTTCATTAATTTGAGGTAATATGGTATCGCAGATTGCCAGACAGGCAAACCGTAAAGGGCATGATTGGACATGGCCTTCTCAAAATCCATGGTGAATCTATGCTTTGGCCCTTTTTTAACGCGAAGCACGCAACCNNGATTCTTGTTTTTTCTTCGCGATCTTCGCGCGCTTGGCGGTTCATTCTCTGATCTTGAGAAAACCATAATGATTGGAAGGGAAGCGCATGAATCGGAGAGTTAAAATTGTTGCAACCATCGGGCCGGCCAGCCAGGATGAAGCCATCTTGGAAAGCCTCATTCTGGCAGGTGTCAATGTTGCCCGCATGAATTTTTCGCATGGCACGCACGAGGAACACGCCGAACGCATTACGATCATCCGCCGCGTGTCTGAGAAGTTGGGCCTGTCGGTCGGTATTCTACAAGACCTGCAAGGCCCCAAGATCCGCGTGGGCGAACTGCCTGCGCCTCTTACGCTTTCCGAGGGCGAGATTGTGCATTTTTATGCCACCGGCACAAGCCTGCCTGCGGAGGACGGCCAAAAAATTCCGGTTGATTTTCGCCAGCTCTTCGATTCGGTGCGCACCTCGGACCGGCTNNAAGGGCATCAACCTGCCGGGTGTTCGTCTGCGCATCCCCGGCTTCACGGAAAAGGACGAAGACGATCTGGCGTTTGGCATCTCACAGAATGTGGATGCAGTTGCCATTTCGTTTGTCTGCTCTGCCGAGGATGTCCGAAAAGTCCGTTATGCCATGCAGCGCTTTTCGAAGGGCAAGCCTCAGCCTTTGTTGATCGCCAAGCTTGAAAAACCGGAAGCGATGGATAATCTCGACTCCATTCTCGACCTGGTGGATGGCGTCATGGTGGCACGCGGCGATTTGGGTGTGGAGCTGCCTCCGGAACGCGTCCCGGCCTTGCAGAAGCACATTATCCGTACGGCCAACGCGCGCGGCAAGCTGGTGATCACCGCCACTCAAATGCTGGAGTCAATGATCTACAATCCGCTTCCAACGCGCGCCGAGGCCTCCGATGTGGCTAATGCCGTCTTTGACGGCACCGATGCGGTCATGCTGTCTGCGGAAACAGCTTCAGGAAAATATCCGGTGGAAGCAGTACAGATGATGGATCGCATCGTACGGGAAGCGGAGATTCATTTTCTCGAATGGGGTCAGCAAGCCGACTCGTCCAGCGGCTTTACCGCCAACGATGCCGATTCGATGGCGCGTGCCGCCCAGGTGCTTGCCAATGATAAGAATGTGACGGCCATTGCCTGCTTTACGATGCAGGGGCAAACGGCCTGGCTCATCTCAAAGATTAGGCCGCGGGTTCCAATCATGGCCTTTACGCCCAAGCTTGAAACCTGGAGGCGGCTGGCTTTTTTGTGGGGTGTGAATCCTCAGCAGGTGCCGTTCGCAAATTCACTCGAGGAAATGCTTGGCTTTGTGGATACAGCCTTGATGCGTTCGGAAGTGGTCCAATCCGGCGAACAGGTCGTGCTGGTCTGCGGGTTCCCGGTTGGTGCGGTGCGTCCGCCGAACATGGCCCTCCTGCACACGGTGGGGGGATGAAGCCTCCTTACCCTGTGGAAGAAATCACCAGTCCAATTGCGATCAATACGCCGCCGATCAGAAAAAGCGGCGTAATGGTTTCTTTAAGGAATATCCAGCCCAATAAACTGCCGACTACGGGCTGAGCAAAAAAAGTCAAGGATGCCACTGCCGCAGGCAGTTCGGCGAAGGCATAATTCCACAGGAACATGGCGATGGCGGTGGAGATGATCCCCAGAAAGAGGATCCCGCCGAGGATCCCCCATGTGATTGTGCCGACGCCCTGGGTTTTTATTTCCCAGGCACTTAATAACAAGCTGGTCGGCAGTCCTCCGGCCAGCATGATGGCCGTGGAGGTAACCACATCGGCGGTTTGAGTCACTTTGCGCACCAGCACGGAATACAGCGCCCAGGTCAGCGCGGCGGCCAGCAGGCTCATGTTGCCCCAGAATAAAGCCGGTGAAAGCTCGGCGTTGCGCGGATCGATGACCGCCACCACCCCCAGGGTGGAGATGATCAGCGCGATGATCCGGCGTGTCGTGGTTTTTTCCGATAGCAGAAAGGGTGCGAAGATCAGGATGAAAGCCGGGGTAGCCGAGGTGACCAGTGCGCCGTTGGAGGCGGTGGATAGCTTTGTGCCTACAAATTGGAATCCCAACGAGACACCATAGCCCACAAAGCCCACCAGGAATATTTGCCAGGCCTGCAAGGAAGTTATGTTTGCCTTCGGTCTCAATGCGATCACGATCCCTAATGAAAGTATCCCGAGGATGAGTCGCATTGCCAGCAGTGTAAATGGAGGAATAACATCAAGCACTATTTTGCTGACCACATACATTCCGCCCCAGATGGAGGCTGCCGCCAGCCCGGATAGCAGGCCCGGAAGAATTTGTTTGTGCGTCATTGTCCCATTATACCCATACCTCTTGCACAAACAGGATTGCAAATAAACCGAGGTCAACCAGAAAAGGGATTGCCGTTGAAAATTTTGTTTGAGGTGTGTCGGAAGGTTTTAGCATCGTTTACCACTAAATGATCCGTATCCTTTATGTTTTTTCGTCAGGTAAAGTTTTATTAAACTTCATGGCTCACTTTGGAGCGCCCCAGCTTGGTTTTGCTTCTCAGTCTTTTGGATTGTAATCTTTTCTCTTTTGAAGCCTTGCTCGGCCTGGTCTTCTTGCGGGTCTTCGGTTTTGCGGATGCCTTTCTAAGTATTTCAAGAAAACGTTGAAGGGCATCCTGCCGATTTTGCTCCTGAGTACGGAATCTTTTGGCTTCAATCATCAAAATGCCGTCCTTCGAAATCCTTCTGGCCGCGGCCTTCAGTAGACGCACTTTGAGTTCCGTAGGCAGGGAGCTTGAATGCAGAACATCAAACCGAAGCTGGACAGCAGTCGCTACTTTATTGACGTTCTGCCCGCCGGGACCGGAAGCGCGGATAAACTCGAAAGTTAATTCGCCCGGATCAAGGTGCAGGGAAGGCGTTATCTGAAGCATGGCATAAGTATAAAGCAATTAAGCCCCGCAGGTAATTATGGATGCCTCCAAATAATTGTTGGAGGCATCTGTAATTTATTCTTGCGGCAGGTATCTGACCAGTCTTACAATGTGGTCGTGATGGAGAACACGCTCGACCAGGCGCTGGAACCTTCAACTCCGGTCGCCACAACCAACGTGCGTCACATCGTCCCGATGTCCTTCGGGAGGATCCAACGCTACCTGACTGCAAAAATGAAGCAGGCAGAAGTCGCAAAAAGCCTACAAAGCGAAGCGGTGTCCGTTGCCGTGGCTTCTTTTTTTGTTTTTCGGCGCACTGGCTGCGCTCCCGGTTAGCTTTTAGTCCGATTTTCGATTATTAAAGTATGGCTTCTTGCACTGGAGTCATGAGTGGAATTGGAAAGACAAGGTGGATAAAAAAGATGCTCTTTGTAATGCCGGAGAATGAATCTCGCGCAAAGCCGCTAAGAGAACGGGAAGTTCAAAGGGGATGTTAGAAACTCGTTATTCGTTATTCGGTATTCGGCTTGGGATATTCGAGGATGGGGGATTGGGGGAAGCGGATAGATCAGGATGGGAGCAAGAATGCGTCGCACCCTCCCTTAACGGACGAATCTCCTCGATGGCCTTTCTCCGTTCAAACGGCTTGGCCTCCCCGTCTGGTGCGACGCATCAAGTTGGAGTGAAATCTACACCTCCTCTGCATCCGTGACCATGTCGAAGGGGACGCCAAGGGCCTCAAAATGTTTTTCGCCGCAGCGGATTTTATCGGCTTCGGAGGTGCGGAGTTTGAGGAATTCTTCCTTCTTGACGCCTTTGGTCTCACGCACCATGTAAATGGTGTCATCACCATGTTTGACGATTGCCCAATCGGGGATGTACTGACCAACGGGCGTGTCGATCTTGAATTTATCGGGCAGTTTAATGAAGAGTTTGATGTCATCACGCTGATCAAGTTTTTCGGCAAATTTACGTTCAATCTCCGAACTGTAAACGATATATTCATGGGAGGAATGCCTGACCTGCAAAGCAGTCAGATAGTTAATCAATTCTTCGCTCTCGAATAACCCCATCTCCCATTCGGCTTCTTTNNCACAACCAATTTTTCATACTTGATGCCATTGACCAGCAGGCGGTGCAATTCGTATTTGAGATTGGCAGCCACTTGATCCATGAAGCGCTGCGGGTCGAGGAAGAATTCGTCCAGGCGGCCAGACTCTTTCAATACGCGCACGAGCGTGGCACGCGTCAGTTCGGTCTGTTCCTGCAAATAAGCCAGGATATCCGGGACGGGGAGTGCGCGATAATTCACCTTGTCTTCGGCGACATTCAAAGCAGTAGAGGTGACGCCACCTTTTTTGACATCCACCTGCC
>PMLN01000400.1 GCA_003158885.1 Anaerolineae bacterium | reverse complement strand
GAAAGGATGAAGGCTGAAGGATGAAGGGCGAAAGATGAAGGCTGAAGGATACTTTTCTCTTTGTCCTTATTCGTGAATCTTCGTGGCCTTCGTGGACGATGCAAGGTTCACTGCACTACCGTGATGTTAACCACCGCGCTCTTTACCGTTTCCCCGTTGACATTCACCCCTTCCACCCAAAAGCTGTGATCCCCCGCCGATAAGGTCCACCAGGTTTGATACGGCGGGTTTGAAAATGTCGCCAGCGGGTTCCCGTCCACATAAATGGTGACCTTGGAAAAAACCTGGTTCGCATCTGCATCCACCTCCAGTTGTTGAGAGGACAGATTCAAATCGGCTGTGATGTGATAGGTGGTGTTCGGGGTTGGAGAGGTCAACAGGAGCGAATTGGCATTTTGCGAGCTTGTATTTTGTTTGAAGTCAACCACTAAAGGCAGACCTTGTGCGCGTGCCCACGGCTGTGCTTCCACGGGCAGGTTCAACGCAATGATGGCTTTGCGCCTGTCCGGCGGGGTCAGATCGTTCGCCAGCGAATTCGTCAGCGCATCAACCCAGACCTTCTGATAGAAGCTGTCGGTCTGCGTCGGCTGCGTGCCGTTGATGAACCATTCCAGGCGCGTGTGCGCGCAGGCCTCGCTTGGCAGTAAACCGGAGAGATCGCACACTTCGACTTGCTGCATCCCCTCCGGCCTCACGAACGGCTTATCAGGTTTGCCTGCCAATAAGGCGCGCATCGTTTCATTCCAGATCGGCGCGGCGCCCGTCACCCCCGTCACATTCTGCATCGCTTCGTAATTGCTGTTGCCGACCCATACGCCGGTCAGCAGGTTGGGCGTATACCCAATCGTCCAGTTATCGTGAAAATTGGTGGTTGTGCCGGTCTTGACTGCCGCCGTGTAACCGATCTTCAAGGTGCTGTTGAGTCCGAAGCCGATGGCGCGCGCCCGGTCGTCGCTCAGGATGTCGCTGAGCAGCCACGTCACGCGCGGGTCGAAGACTTGCACGGGCGGGGTTTTAGCCTGTGTATAGAGCAGGCGGCCGTCCGCGTCGCGGATATCGAGGATCGAAGTATTCCCCGTGTAATATCCGCCGTTTGCCAGGCTCACATAGGCCGTCGAGAGTTGCAGCAGGCTGATGGGTCCGCCGCCCAGCACCAGCGATAGATCGTAATTCTCCGGATCGCCGAGCGAAGTGACGCCGAGATGATCCGCAAGCTGGATGGTGTTTGCGACGCCGACCTTCTTCAGGGTTTGCACCGCCGGAATATTCAAAGAGGAGGCCAGCGCCTCACGCACCGAAACGGGCCCGTGCTGGCGGCCGTCGTAATCTTGCGGCGTATAAGGCTGGCCGTCATGCGTGATGAACGTGGTGGTTACATCCAGGATCGAAGTCGCGGCCGTCCACGGGTCCGGCTGGTTCGGGTCCAGCGCCTGTGCGTAAATGAACGGCTTGAAGGCCGAGCCGGTCTGGCGCGGCGAGGTGGCCATATCCAGCGCGCCGTCAATGGACGCATCGAAATAATCCGCGCTTCCGACCAGCGCCAGGATTTCCCCGTTATGCGGGTCGAGGATCACCATGGCGGCGTTGTTGACATTGTGGTTGATCTCTCCGGCTTTGGGCTTGAAGGCCTGGAGGCGGCGCGCCATGATCTGTTCCGCCGTGTGCTGGTCATTGAGATCCAGCGTGGTGCGCACCACCAGGCTTTGGTTTGGATTCAATCTCCCTGACGCGAAGAGCGCCTCGAGCTGGTCTTTGATCAGCCATACGAAGTGCGGCGCTTCGATCGGGTAGGGGGCTGGGTTGTAGCTGAGCGGCGCGGCCTGCGCTGCGAGGCGCTGCTCGCCGGTAATGTACCCGTTTGTTTCCATCAAACCCAACACGATTTGTTGGCGCTGCTTGGCCAGGTCGGGGTTCGTGAACGGATCGTAAACCCCCGGCGCTTGCGGCAATCCGGCCAGCAGGGCACATTCCGGCAGGATCAGATCGCCGGCGGATTTGCCGAAGTAAGTCTCTGCCGCGGCTTCCACGCCGTAGGCCATGCCTCCATAGTTGACCTGGTTGAGGTACAAGGCCAGAATGTCGTTCTTTGAAAATTTCTGTGTTAATTCCCAGGCCAGGACGGTTTCGCGTAGTTTGCGGCGCAGGCTGCGTTCGTAGCGTTCGTTCTGGTTCAACAGCAAAGTGCGCGCCACTTGCTGTGTGATGGTACTGCCTCCGGCCAGCGCCTCGCCGCCGCGCAGATCAATCCACAGCGCCCGCAGGATGCCTCTCAGGTCGATGCCAGGATTGGTGTAGAAGTTTTTATCCTCGACCGAGATGGTGGCCTCTTTCATGCAGGTCGGGATGTTGTCGAAGGACAACACGGCATGGCGTCCGCCTGCCTGCGGCAGGATGTCGTAGAGCAGGCGTCCATCCCGATCCGTGATGCGAATGCTGGGCGTCTCCAAGTTTGCAGGCAGGGAATTAAGCGACGGTAAATCCCAAAATACGTACACCAGCAGCCCGGCCGCTAGCGTCGTTATGCCCGCCAGCAGGAAGAGTCTAAGTTTTTTCTTGATGGAAAAGGAATGATGGATCGAGCGGCGCATGGCTTCATTGTAGCGCGCTTTGGCGGTTGGAAAGTCTGAAGGTTGGAATGTTAGAAGGTTTGAAGGTTGGAAAGTTGGAAGGTTCGTTTTGGCAGCATGAGCCGATAGGGGCAGGTCTCAGACCCTCCCGTACCAAAATCTATCCGCGTGCATCCGAAGAATCCGTGTCATCCGCGTTCTATTTCGTTTTAATTTCCTCGCGGGGCAAACGGATCTTCACCGTGGTTCCCTCGTTAACTGAACTTTGGATTTCCAGCCTGCCGCCTTGTCCTTCAACCAATGCCTTGGCAATCGGCAGGCCCAGCCCGAAGCCCTGTACCTTTGAATTCGCTTCGCCGCGATAAAAACGATCAAAGGCACGCTCCAGCTTTTCGGGTGAGATGCCCGCGCCCTTGTCGCTGACACAGATCCAGACTTCGCTCTCCCTGGCTCCGGCTGAGATCGTGATCTCTTCGGTTGTATATTTGATGGCGTTATCCAACAGGATCAACAGGACTTGTTTGAGCGCGTCGCGGTCGCCGCTGACTGTTACATCCTCTGCCTCTTTGATATTGATTTCCCGTCCGCGATCCAACTGCCGTGCTTGTTTGGCGGCCTCTTCGATGACCGACCGCACTGGAATGGCTGCGCGTGTCAGGCTTTGACCGGCATCGGCGCGGGCCAGCACCAGCAGATCGTTCACCAGCCGGATAAGGCGGTCACTTTCATCCACCACATCCTGCAAGACATCCGCTCCTTCTTCGGCAGGCATCGGAGGTTCGCGTCGCAGTAGTTCCAAATTGCCGCGGATCGTGGTCAGCGGCGTACGCAGTTCGTGTGAAACATCTGCTACGAAGCCTCTCTGCATTTTTAGCGCGCGGCTGACTCCCTGGTACGCATCCTGCAAACGCGCCAGCATGGAATTGAAGGTTTCTGCCAGTTGCCCGATCTCATCGTTCGGCCCTGTGTAGTCCACGCGCCGCGTGAAGTCGCTCTCCCTGCCGATAACCTGTGCGGTCTGTGTAATGTGCTGGATTGGACGCAGGGTCTCTCCCGCCATCACCCAGCCGATGCCGAACGCGATCAAGATCGTCAGCAGACCGGCGATGATGAGCGTGGCGCTTAAGGCGGCCAGCGCTTGATCGCGCTGTCCCAGCGACTGTGCCACTTGGACGATAAAAGTCACATTGCCTTGATACACCAGCGGGATATTATAGATGAGCAGGTGGTCGCCTGTGGCGGAAGAGGTCTCCCACCAGATTTGTTTATTCGTTAAAGCTTTCAGCCCGTCGGCGCTGAGCGGTAAGGCCTGTGCCGTGTTATCTTGATCTTGCCCCGCAAATGGGCTGGCGATCAAGGTGCCGTTTGGAGCCAGCACGCGCACGATCACGCGCTCGCGCAGTTGGTTGAAAGCCTGGTCGCCTGAAAGTGTTTCGATGGGGAAGGGTGGCGGTCCCGACGGCTTTGGAGGCGGATTGGGATTCAGATAATTGTTCAGGATGGATTGGGCCAGCCCGCTGCCGCTTTGGATCAAATTGGCTTGGAGAGAATTCATCGTCTCCTGCGCCTGGATCGTGTAGAGCACGCTTCCGAATATGATCAAGGTCAATGCCAGGATGGCGCTGTAGAGCAGGGTTAATCGTAAACGGATGGACATTATTCCACTCGCTCCGCTCGCATAACATAACCGATGCCGCGCACCGTCTGGATCAGGCGCGCATGTCCGCCGGCCTCCATCTTTTTGCGCAGGTAACCCACGTACACTTCCAGCACATTATCATCGCCGCCAAAATCATAACCCCACACGCTGCTCAGGATTTGAGCGCGTTCCAATACCTGGCGCGGATGGCGCAGAAAAAATTCGAGCAGGTCGAATTCGGTCTTTGTAAGCTCGAGCAGTCTCTCGCCGACATGCACCTCGCGCGTGAGCGGGTCGAGCGTCACATCCGCAAATTTCATGGCTTCCTGTGCGGGCTTCGTATCCGTCCTGCGCAGCAAGGCGTGCACGCGCGCCACCAGTTCCGCCGGCGCGAACGGCTTGACCAGGTAATCGTCCGCGCCGCTCTGCAAGCCTTCCACGCGGTTCTCGATCGCGTCGCGGGCGGTCAACATCAGGATCATGGCGGGATTCTTTTCCGCGCGTAATTCCTGTATCAAGGACAGGCCGTCCATCTTGGGCATCATCCAGTCCACGATCAGAAGATCGGGATTGCAGTCGGCGGCTTGATTCAAGGCTTCCTCGCCGTTCGAGGCCGTGAAAACTTGCAGACCTTCATACGCAAGAGTGCGTTGGAGCATCTTGAGCAGTTTCACATCGTCGTCCACAACTAGAACCGTTTGCATGGCGTCAATTTCCAATCCAATCATACCGTCTAATTAAACAACTGAGCAGGTTTTGATTTGGGTGCGCTCATGAGAAGTGTTTCCCTCCGCCAGCAACGACATCATGCAAACAGGAGATTGCTTCGCTACGCTCGCAACGACATCTTTATTGCATCATAATCGCACATGTTGAGAATTTGCTGTTAAACGGCAGGTCGTTCTCAACGAATTCTCAATAGACTCTTGGTTCGCTCACAGTCTCATTTTGTAAACTCTGAACATAAAGATCGTCCTTAAACCTTTATGCGGACTGGAGACCGACAAGCGGATAGCCGCACCTGTGTCGCAACCTACGCGAAGGTTTGGACATACTCCCCAAATCGAATTTTGGAAACCTTCGGGACGTTTTGAATGAAATAAGAAAGGAAATAGTATGAAGAACAAAATGATCGTGATCCTCGTTGTGCTGGCGCTGGTTTTGTCGGCTTGCAGCACGGCCACTACGGCCACTCAATCCTCTTCTTCCACAAGTACGAATTCTGTTTCAGAGAAGACGGGGCTTATGGTCGGCATCCTCAAATTGGAAGGCACCGATCAGGCCCTGACCGCCAAACAGGCTTCGCAACTTTTGCCGCTTTGGGAAGTAATGAAGGTATTGGCGAGTAGCAATACTTCGGCTCAGGTTGAGATTGATGCGGCTTTCCGCCAGGTCAAGGAAACGCTGACCGCGAGCCAGCTCCAAGCCATTGCGGATATGAAACTTACGGATCAAGATATATCTGCATTCGAACAAACGCTGACCACCACCTCTGTGCAGACTTCCAGCAAGACCAGCAGTTCGAGCAATCAAGGTGGGTTTGGTGGGCCGGGCGGCCCGGGCGGGGATTCGCTCGACGGTCTTGTGAATGGGTTCTCGCAGCCCCAGGCCTCAACCACCAGTTCATCTTCCTCCAAAACCTCAAGTGGAACCGCGAACCAGATCCCAACTGACCTGTTGAATGCATTGATCAAACTCGCACAGGAGAGGGCTAATACGTAGGGGAGATCGATATTCGATAGGCGATAGTCGGTATTCGTTATTCGGGAATCGGGATTGGGGGAAGAACGACTCCCGAATAACTACAAGCAATCCCATCTGTACCCGAACTGCACACGACTTGCACACGAAACAGGAAAGGCTACTTTGCATTCTAGCGGCGTATGTTAGCGGCTGGTTTGAGAACCTGCTAGGGATTGGATGGTGGTAAATACTTATTCATACTTCCATATCCATTCCAAGGATATAAACGTTTTTCTAGTACATTTGGACCCGGAAAACCGCCTATTGTTAATTCTCCGGAATCCAATAAAGATTTGTATTGATTTGGAGCAAAGTAACTAATGAAATTTATCTCAACCTCTGGTCTTATTTCAGAATACGTCCAACTCGGAGCGTCTGCCCAAGGTGGGAATCTTTTTTGAGCCCAAGTCGTGTAATCAAATACTATTCCTGATTGTGGTAAGAGAAATGTTACTGCTGTATACTCACCCTCTCTGTCTACATAAACGCTTTGTGGCACGCCGAACTTTTCAATCGCTTGCTGCAAAGAGAGACCCGTACTACCCCCCAGCGTTATTGTTGACACTTTGTCATCAACAAAATCAATTTGACCGCTCAGATACGGATCACCATATAAAGTAAACCTAACGAAGCTATCTACGCCTGCTAGCATGCCGGCATGACTTTCTGTTATTGGCTGATCAATTATTGATAAAGTTGATAACGTGTTAATGACGTTTTGTTTTATTGTTACATCAGGCGTAATATTTTCCCAACAAGGCGGTTCACAGACTGGATTCTCGAAAATATTCGGGTGCTTGGGCTGAGATTGACAACCCACACAAACCCATCCGATCAAGAAATAGCATAGAAAGAGGGTGGTAATTTTTAATTTTGGAATCCAAAACAGTCTATTTACCATCTTCATGCTCATAAGTACAAGCCGACCAACTAGTGTTTAGGTGGCATTTGATCAGAGTTTCTGTGAGCGATCAATTGGAGTATAGCATGATTTCAGAGTTGGACAAAAACGGCGAAATGCTGTTGCCGATCGCAACTGGGCAATTCGCATTGAATTTGCCTCTTGATGCAACCTACCAAGCCGTAATTTAAAACGGTTGGGGGACAAGATGGGTTGTGCAAGGTCTCCCGGCTATTAACAGAAACGAAATAATGAACCGTATTTTTGCGCCACCGGAGAGGTTCGCCGCTAGCACCCTATATGGTAAATTGCTCGTTTGCAAAGGTTCTGACTTCTG
>PMLN01000366.1 GCA_003158885.1 Anaerolineae bacterium | reverse complement strand
CGGGTCGAGCGCCCATTTCATGCGAGCGACGCCCTCGGTGACATCCTTGACCGTGCCGCTATACGAAATGCGGATATGCCCCTCCATGCCAAATTCCTTGCCCGGCACCGTCACGACCAGGGCCTTCTTCAGCAGGAAGCGCGCCAATTCCACCGAACTGGCATTGAAGGCGCGCAGATCGGGCAGCGCGTAGAAAGTCCCATCGGGCGGGATGAGGCGCGCGCCGTTGAACGATTTCATCTCCTGCAGCAGGACATCGCGGTTGTTTTGGATCTGCAAACGCAGCGCCTCGACCACGGACTGCAAGCCGTTCAAGGCGCCCTCAGCGGCGGCCTGGCTGACCGGGCTGACGCCGGAGGTGATCTGCACGGTGACATTGGTCATCACTTTGACGAGGTCACGCGGTCCCACCACCCAGCCGACACGGAAGCCGGTCATGCCGTAAAGCTTGGCAACGCCGTTGACAATAATGATATGCGAATCTTCCACATCCTTTTTCGTGAAGCGGACAGCGGGTATGGCTACCTTGTGATCAAAGGTCAGCTTATGATAGATATCGTCGCAAACCATAAAGATGCCCTTGCTTTCGCAGAAGTTCACCAGCTTCTCGATCAGGGCGGGAGGATAAATCGCACCGGAGGGATTGTTCGGGCTGTTGACGATCATGGCGCGCGTGTAAGAGGTCACGGCGCGCTCGATATCTTCGAAGCGCGGGGTAAAGGTGCCGTCTTCGGGCGTGACGATCACAGGCCGCCCGAGGCACATCTTGATGATCTCAGGATAGGAGACCCAATAAGGCGCGATCACGATGACTTCATCCTGGGGGTTCAAGATGGCATAAAAAATATTGAAGAGGGCTTGCTTGGCTCCATTGGTGACAATCACATTCTCCGGCATGACGAGGCGGTCATAATTTTCCTCGGTATAACGGACAATGGCTTTCTTGAGGGAAGGCACGCCATCGGGAGGAGTGTATTTGACCTCGCCGCTGGTCAGCTTGGCCGCGGAGGTCAGAATGGCATTGATGGGGGTCTTGTTCTTCGGCTCGCCGATGCCCAGATGGATGACTGGCTCCCCGCGCTCGCGCAACAAACGTGCTTCTTCGTTCAAGGCGATGGTCGGCGACTCGGCGATCTCACTCGCAATTTTGCTAAGCTTCATTCCACTGCTCCTTTAAGCCCTCACCCCCGGCCCCTCTCCCTTTTGGGGAGAGGGAATGAGGGTGAGGGAAAAATAAAATCTGGCCAGGGAAGCCTGACCAGATAGAGTTCATCCATTTACACAAACAGAACCGCGGCGCACGCGGTGCTCTGCACATTCTCGACAGCGGACAAAGTGCTCACGCCATGATTATACCTCGAAGATAAGGCAGACTGCCGTATGATTTGAAGAGCGGTTATGACTTTCTTGAAGTCAGAGAACAAACCGCAAAGCCCGCGAAGAACGCAAAGATTTCTCTTTTTTTAAGGACATTTAATGATGGCGGGATTGGGGTCCTTGGCAATGGCTTCAACGCGGGCAAATTCGTCGAGGTATTGCTGCGCCACGGCAGAGTTATAAATCACCAGCAGGTTATCGTCATTTTCGGTATCCGCCGATTTGGTAAAGTTGAAGGAGCCGGTGACGACAATGCGGTTATCAATCACAATGACCTTGTGGTGCATGGTGTATTTGTTGCCATCCACCTTGACCGGGACTTTGGCACAAGCCAGCGGCACCAGAGCGCCCTGCGATGCGCCGCGATCTTCGATCACACCGGAAACATCCACACCGGCCTTGTAGCGGCCGATCATCGCATCCGCCAAACCCTGATCGGTGTAGGTAAAGATCATGAAACGCACGGACTTTTGAGCGCCATTCACCAGGGCCACCAATTTATCCATCACATTGTCCACCGGCGAAAAATAATTGGACACCTGAACCCCGCTAATGGTCAATTGGGGGGTCAGCGCGCCGACCTTGGCCTTCGTACCAAAATGACGATCCACAAACAGTTCATTGAACTTGGCCTGATAATTGGCGATCAGGGTTGGATCGGTGATCTCCAGCAGATTATTGTTATTGCGGAAGGTATCGTTATAAGACATGTTCCACGAACCCATAAAAAGTATTTTGCCGTCCACAATAATCATCTTGTCATGCATCAAGCCGCTCGAGCGGCCGCCGTTCACAAGCGGTATGCTGGCGGACTGCATGGTCTTGATCGCGTCAAAGTCCTTGCCGGTGGGAGATTCGGTTGCGCTCAAGGTTTGAGAGCCATTGGTGCCGTCATAGACCACGCGCACGGTCACGCCGCGTTTTTCCGCATCCACCAGGGCATTGACAAAGCTGGGCAAGTTTAGGTCAAAGGAGGTGACATCAATCGTCTTTTGGGCGTTGGCGATTACAGGGACGACGAACTGATCAATGCCGCTCCCAACCTGGTCAGGCGGATTCGGGTTCGTGAAATATAGCTTGAGCCAGGCCGGGCTTGAGCCGGTATTCGTTGAAGCGCCACTCTCGGTCGGCAAAGCCGCCTGCTGACTTGTGGCCTGAAGAGCGGGTGTGGCGGCAGGCGTCACAGGAGCGCCAGGTTGATTTGTAAGAAGTTTGAAAGCTACATAGATGACGACAATTAGAAGGCCTGCCCCCGTAAGCCCCGGAGCCACTTTGCGTTTGGTAGACATGCTTTAATTCCTCTCCACTTCAAGATTTATATATTCAACCTCTTGCAAAAGTCCTATGGAAGAAGGGCGACGTTCCTAAAATCATGGATCTTTTTCCCTTCGTGAACTTCGCGAAGCACGCAAAGCGTTGGTGTCCTTCGTGTTTAAGCTTTTCTCTTCAGAATTAGATTCCATATATTACTCATGCAAGAGGTCTATTCTCTCAAAATGCCGGGTCAGAACGACGGGGCAAACATTTGCACGGAAACCCTAGCCTTTTTTCTGATCCAGCCATTCGACCAAATGAGCTACTGCCTGTCCCGGCTCTGCTTTGGAAACACGCTCAATCATGGAACGAATTTCGCTTTCATCCGCCTGCGCCGCGCCTCCCGCCAACTGGTTATAGCGACCCAGCAAGTCAACGAGCGCATCCGATGTCACTCGACGGGGATCACCTGCCAGGGAATTCAAACCACGCATGACGGCCATCAGGCGGTTAACCTTGTCACCCGCCTCGTCAGCGCCCGACGCGCCGTTGATCAAGCCATCAATATGAGCAATGCCCCAGTCCAAAAGATGATTGGCTTCATCATCCTCCAACTGATCCGTCAGGTTTTCGGATTCCAACAAACGGTCCACGTACAACTGTCGATCCAATGGGCGCCTCGGTTAATGTGGTTTTGATTGTCAAATATTATACTGCGGGCTGATTAATTTTTTCACCACAGAGTGCACAGAGAAAAATACAGAAAAACTCTGTGTTCTTCGCGAAGCACGCAAAGCGCCGTGTTCGGCAGAACCGCATTTAACCGTGGTTGAATTTTTTTGCCACAGATTTTCACGGATTCTNNCACGGTTGATTGTAGTGCTACCCCGTGTTCACCGTGGTGAAGTGAACTTACTCAAGCGCCGCAAAATCGGCCGGATTGCCAAGCGGAAAGCCAATTGCCGATGAATGGATACGCCGGATCAAGCCGAGTAAAACATTGCCGGTCCCAACTTCAACGAACGAGGTGATGCCCTGCCCAACCAAAAGCTGGATGGTCTCCGTCCAACGGACGCGGGATTGCATCTGCGCTTGAATGTCGGCGCGCAAATCCGCGGCAAGGCGAAGCGGTTGGGCGACAACATTCCCGATAATTTGAACGGAGGCATCCTTGATGCCGGCGGCCTCCACCGCTTCATTCCATTCAGCCTGAATGGAGTCCATCAATTGGGAATGCGCGGCAATCGAGACCGCCAGCGGAATGGCCCGCTTGGCGCCTGCGGCTTTTGCGCCCGACATGGCGCGTTCGACGGCGGCCTTTGCGCCTGAGATCACCACCTGCCCCGGGCAATTATCATTGGCGACTTGAACCGTCTCACCCTCACGGCCGGCTTCTGCACAGACTTTTTCGAGCGCAGGCATATCGAGATTCAAGATGGCGGCCATGCCGCCGGGATTCATTTCACCGGCTTTTTTCATCAACTCACCGCGTTTGCGAACGAGCTGTAAACCTGCTGCAAACGATAAGGCCCCGGAAGCGGCCAGGGCGGATAACTCGCCGAGAGAATGTCCGGCCAAAGCGGCAGGCTCGAAGTCGGGATGGAGATGCGAGAAGACGCGGAAGGAGGCCAGCGAGTGAACAAACAAAGCCGGCTGGGTGTTGACCGTATCGTTCAACTCCGACTCCGGGCCATCCCACATCCATTTGGTAAACGGAGAATGGAGCAGTTCATCTGCCTCCTGAAAAGTTTCCTGAGCCACTTTATAAGCCGCGGCCAAATCCCTGCCCATCCCAACAGCCTGTGATCCCTGACCCGGAAACACAAATGCCGTGTTCGAAGAATCTAATTTCATGCAGCCTCCGACTTGTTAGACCTTTTAGACTTGTTTGACTTGTTAGACTTTTTGGACTTGTCAGACTTTTTGGACTTGTCAGACTTGTTTGACTTGTTAGACTTTTCAGACTTTTTGGACTTGTCAGACTTGTCAGACTTGTTAGACTTGTCAGACTTGTTGGACTTGTCAGACTTGTTGGACTTGTCAGACTTGTTAGACCTGTCAGACCATTAAACACAAACGAGCCGTGTTCGTCACGGCTCGCTGCGACTTGCTTTACTCGGGGTTCTGTTTTTCCTTCTTAACCTCGAACACCTCACGCCCCTGATAATGCCCGCATTTCGGGCAAACGGTGTGAGGGAGGCGCATCGAACCGCAATTGGAGCAGGCAACGAGATTGCGGGGTTGCAAGGCATCGTGGGAGCGGCGGCGATCGCGGCGTCCCTTGGAATGTTTGGTCTTGGGATGTGGTGTCATGACTTTCTCCTTATTCTTCTTATTAAAAGGCAGGAACGACTGAAGCTGGCCCTGCTAAAATTTCAACAAAGCGGGCAGATTATAGCGGCAGAAGGCAGTGACGTCAAGACTAAAACGTTGTAAAATGGTAGTTGGCAAGTGTTCGTAAACTGTCCTTTAGCGAGAATAGATCATGGAAGTGCAGATCGCAGTCGCAAAAATCAACAAGTATGCCTCGTCCGAAAGCGGTGACACGCTCGAAGTCACCGAGCGTCCAAACGGAGGCCTGTCCGTGGTATTAGCGGACGGGCAAACCTCGGGATATGGCGCCAAGGCTGTTTCGATGATGGTGGTGCGCAAAGTGATCGGACTTTTGGCGGAAGGTGTGCGGGACGGCGCGGCGGCGCGGGCGGCATCCGATGCGCTCTTCACGGACAAAAAGGGGAAGGTCATCAGCACCCTCAACATCGCCTCGGTGGATCTGCACAGCGGCACCATCGTCCTGACGCGTAACAACCCCTGCCCCATCTTCATCTCACGCGGCGATACCTTCGATTGTCTGGGGGGAGAAAGCATCCCGCTCGGAAACTCCCGCGATGTGCGTCCGATCATCACCGAGATCGGGATCGAACCCGGCTTGACAATAGTCATCTACACCGATGGCCTGACCCATGCCGGCGAACGACGCGGCCAGCCGATGGATGTCTGCGAAGTGATCGAATCACTGCTCGAAGAGCAGGAGCCGACCCCGCAAGAATTGGCCGATGACCTGCTGGCTTATGCGGTCAAACTGGATGATGAACGTCCCGCCGATGATATCAGTGTGCTGGTGCTGAAGGTGGCGTCGCACGACGGCGACCAAGTCCGGCGAATGACCGTGCGCCTGCCGATAGCGTAATGCCAGAAAAAGAAGAGCCTGACAGTAAAATCATCCTGGTCGGAGTCGTCGGGCCATGCGGCTCGGGAAAATCCACGTTGAT
>PMLN01000032.1 GCA_003158885.1 Anaerolineae bacterium | reverse complement strand
CAAAATTTTTTACTCAAAAATCCGATGGATCTTACCGACGAACAATGGCAGGTCGTTGCCCCTCTCCTGCCTGTCTTACCTCCTCCAGGCCGCGGCCGCCCTCCACGCCAAGGGCGTGCCGTTCTGAACGGCATCCTCTGGAAACTCCGCACCGGCGAGCCCTGGTACAACCTGCCGCCCTCCTATCCTTCCCATCAAACCTGCTATCGTTACTACCTTGCCTGGCAGCGCAGCGACCTGCTCGATAAAGTTCTGCGCAAGCTCAGTGAACACCTGAGTCAGCATGGCGGCTTCGATTTGGATAAAGCCCTTCACAAAGATCGTACCATCAAGGTGGTCCCCACGGTATCCGTTTACAGGATCGTAGTCACCCCGCGCTATCCGGATACCTGGCAAGCCTCGACGGCCTGGTTGATGTTGTCCATCTCGGTGTTGCATCACCACCCGGGCGAACGCCGGATAACCAACACCGCCTTCGACAATCCCAAACACTTCAGCCAGTTCATCCTCTGGGAAGTGGAAAGGCAACTCTCCAAGAGAGAATGAACGGGAGGTGATCTTTAAGAGGGGATTGCCACGCCGCCTGCGGCGGCTCGCAATGACATTGCATGGATTTGTAAAGCGGCTTTGGTCAGGCCATACTCAATCTAACATTACCCATGATCCATGAACCATGATCCATTCCCCTATCCCCATGAACAGCGGCGACCTTGACACCATCTCGTTTTTGCAGATAATTACAGCAATCAATCAACAAAGGCAATGAAAGAGGAAAGTAGCCTGGCGGAGGCCGTCAGAGAGGCGCAGGAGCAAGGTTGAAACCTGCGCTCGGCGAAGGCCAGTTGAAGTTCCCTCTTGAGCCGTTCGGGTGAACNNATCAATGTGGGTGGTACCACGGGAACTCCCTCCCGTCCCATTAGCGGACGGGAGATTTTATTTCTGTGACACGATATTCGCTCGAATACCGACTACCGAGTATCGAATGCCGATTACCGAATATCGAGTAACGACTACCGAATATCAAGTATCTTATATCGAATATCGAGTATCGAATATCTAATATCGAATTGCAGAGGTACACATGCTGGATAAATTAAGTGAAATCGAAAGATCCGCACTGGATGCGCTGGTATCGGTGGATGGCGAATCAGCCCTTGAAGCGTGGCGGGTTACTTACCTCGGACGCAGTTCTGCCCTCATGCAAGTCTTCAGTGGGTTGGGCGCGCTTTCGAAGGAGGAGCGTCCGGCCGTAGGGCAGGCTGCGAACCGCGTCAAAGTGGCGCTTGAGGCCGCGCTGGCTGATAAAACCCAGGCCGTCAAAAGAGCCGCGCTCGAGCGTTCGTTGAACGAGGCCAAACTGGATGTCACTTTGCCGGGCCGTTCGGTTCATCAGGGACATTTGCATCCATCCACGCAGCAATTGCGGCGTGTGCTGGCTATTCTGGCCGAGATGGGCTTCCAGGTTTACACCTCGCGCGAGGTGGAAACCGACGAGGTGAACTTTCAGTTGCTCAACTTCCCGCCTCATCACCCGGCGCGCGATATGCAGGATTCGTTATATGTGGCTTCGGAGGGGCGCGGCGATAATCCGATTTTGTTGCGAACGCACACTTCACCCGGCCAAATTCATGCCATGCGCCAGTTTGCCGCGCTGAACCCCAAAGACCCGCCGCCCATTCGCATTGCCTTGCCCGGCATGTGTTTTCGCGCGGAACAGATCACGGCCCGCTCGGAAGTCCAGTTCAACCAAGTGGAAGGCTTGGCGGTGGGCAAGGGCATCACCTTCACCGACTTGAAAGGCACGCTCATCGAGTTTGCCCATCGTATGTTCGGACAGAATGTACGCACGCGCTTTCGCGCTTCCTATTTCCCCTTTACTGAACCGTCCGCCGAAATGGATGTGGAATGTTTCCTGTGCGGCGGAAAAGGCTGCGCCGTTTGCAAGAATTCCGGCTGGCTGGAAATCCTCGGCTCCGGCATGGTGCATCCCGTCGTCCTGCAAAATGGCGGCTATGACCCGCAGATTTATTCCGGCTTTGCCTGGGGCATGGGCCCGGAACGTCAGTTGATGCTGCGTTACAAGATCGAAGACATTCGTTATTTCTGGGGCAACGATATTCGATTCCTGGAGCAATTTTAGTGAAGATAGTAGATATTGGATGTTCGATAATTCGATATTCGATAGTAGATCGGAGCAATGACGATGAGTGTCAGTGGATTGGAAAGATTGGATGTTTGGTGTAAGGCGATGGACTTTGCCGTTCGCGTCAGCAAAGAAGCGCTGCCATTGCTTCCACTCGAAGAGAAATGGTCATTGAATCAACAACTCCGCCGCTCCTCACAAAGCATTTCGGCTAATATCGCCGAAGGTCATGGACGCTTTTATTTTCAATACAATGTGCGATTTTGTTACATTGCCCGCGGCTCTCTCGAGGAAACATTGAGCCACATTGTGTACGCAAATAAAGTTAGTTATATTTCCCAAACCCTTTTTGACAGTTTGGTACTGGATGGAGAAAACTTGAATCGGTTAATCAACGGTTATATCGGCTTCCTCAAGAAAAGCAAACAGGGAACCAATGAACCCGGCGCCACATCTACCGTCCGCGAATCCTCGCCAGACTATATCCTCGAAGAGGACTCTACACCGCCTTCAGACTCGCCTATCGAATAGTGCATACCGAGTATCGAGTATCGCCTATCGAGTATCGCCTATCGAATATCGCCTATCGAATATCGCCTATCGAATATCGATTATCGAATACCGAATATCAAGGAGTTCTTATGAAACTACCTCTTTCCTGGCTAAAAGATTTTATTGACCTCGACGGTCTGTCTGTCGAGGAGATTGCACGCAAGCTGACTCTCGCCGGTCTCGAAGTGGACGAGATTCTTTATGCCGGTCTGCCTGTGCCTGCGTATAAGGACGGCGAGAAGCATGAATTCAAAACCGGCGGCATCGGTTGGGATAGGGACAAAATCGTTGTGGCTGAGATTTATGAAGTCAAGCCGCATCCCAACGCCGACCGCTTGACCCTGCTCGACCTGTTTGACGGCCAGCAGATACAAGTGGTTCTAACCGGCGCGCCGAATATCTTTCATTTGAAAGGCATGGGCAAATTACCCAGGCCCATTAAAGTTGCCTATGCCAAAGAGGGCGCCACGCTCTATGATGGTCATGCGGATGGCCTCGTATTGACCACCCTCAAGCGCGCCAAGATCCGCGGCGTGGACTCGTATTCGATGGTCTGCTCTGAGAAGGAACTGGGCATTACCGAAGAACACGAGGGCATCATCTTGTTGGATGACGATGCGCCGGTCGGTATGCCGCTCGCGGATTATATGGGCGACGCGGTTCTCGATATCAGCATCCTGCCTAACATGGCGCGCAATGCCAATGTGCTCGGCGTGGCGCGCGAACTTGCCGCCTTGACCGGGCGCGAGTTGAAGAAGCCGGCCATCAAATTCAAAACAGGCGGCGAATCGCTCGCAGGCTTGGCTTCGATTGAGATTACGGATCCCGAACTTAATCCGCGCTTTGTGCTTGGATTGATTCGCAATGTCGAGATCAAGCCCAGCCCTTATCAAGTCCAGCGCCGCCTCAAACTGGCAGGCATGCGTCCCATCAACAACATCGTGGACGCCACCAACTACGCCATGCTCGAACTTGGCGAGCCTCTTCACGCCTTCGATTATGATGTTCTCGCAAGCCGGGCTTCCAACCCGAAACGTGGGGTTAAGATCATTACGCGCCCCGCAAAAGATGGCGAGAAACTTACCACCCTCGATGGCGTCAACCGGACTCTTTCTTCGATGAACGTTCTTGTATGTGATAAGAAGGGCCCGCTCTCGATTGCAGGCGTAATGGGCGGGATGGAAAGCGAGATCTATGACGCCTCCAAGGGAATCCTGGATGCCAAGGGTGTTGAATTAAAAGAGGGTGAGATGCCTCAAGGCAAAGTCAGCCTACGCGGCCAAAGTACCACCAATATTTTGCTGGAGGGTGCGGCCTGGAACTTTATCAACATTCGCCGTACCGCCAAACAGCATAATCTCCCCTCCGAAGCCTCCTTCCGCTTCTCGCGCGGTGTCCATCCTGCACTGGCCGAAACCGGGGTTAAACGCGGCTTGCAGTTGATGGCCGAGTGGTCGGGCGGTATGGTCGCGCCCGGCTTCGTGGATGAATATCCGCTCAAACCGAAGGTTTCAACGGTCACTATCACTCCGAAAGATGCCAAACGCTTGCTGGGCATTGATTTGAGCGCCGCGCAGATTGTTTCACTGCTGGAACGCCTGGAATTCAAGTGCAGGCTCAAAGAGCCAGAACTCTATAGTCAAAAGTCGAAAACCAAATCCCGAAGTTCGAATGTCGAATTATCGAGTAACGAATTATCGAGTATCGAGTTATCGGATATCGAATTATCGAGTATCGAATTATCGGATCTTGAAACACAAATTATTGTTACTGCTCCTTCTCACCGTATGGATATCGGAACCGGCGTGGTGGGCGTTGCGGATGTGCTTGAAGAGGTGGCGCGCGTGTATGGATATGACAATATCCCCTCCACGACCATGGCGGATGCACTTCCGCCCCAAATCGGCAATCCCGTTCATGAATGGGAGGAGCATCTACGTGATGTTCTGGTTGCCCTTGGCTGCGATGAATTGGTGACCTATCGCCTGACCTCCGTCGAGAGCGAAGCGCGGCTGGGCCTCACCGGCGATTATGTCCGCATTGCCAATCCCATCGCNNTTCGATCTTTGAGCCGAATCCAAATGAACTTCCGAATGAGCCGCGCAGGCTGGCAATTGCGATGAGCGGTTTGCGCGCATCAACGGCCTGGGATCTGAAGAGTTCAAAGGCCTATGACTTTTACGACCTGAAGGGCCGTATCGAACTCCTTCTGAGCGCCCTCCGTTATAAGGACATTTCCTATACGGCCACCGACTCTGTAAAGTACCTGCACCCCGGCCGTGCCGCGGAAATAAGGATCAACGAA
>PMLN01000351.1 GCA_003158885.1 Anaerolineae bacterium | reverse complement strand
GTCAAAGTGGTGGTGCAAAACTTTTTAAAGATTTGGTATGCCGTCGTCCTGGTCTTGATCCTGATCGGGCTGTGGGCCTGGCGCGGGAAATGGCTGCCCGCTTACACCCTGGGACTGAGACAGGGCGGCTGGCTCACACTGGCGCTGGCGCTGACCATCGGCGTTATTGCCACGATCGGCGCGAGCGGATCAGGCGATCTGTTCTGGCAATTCTTCAGCGATTTTCATGGGCTGTTCTTTACCGGCAATTCGTGGTTGTTCCCCGATTCAGATACATTGATCCGCCTATATCCGCTTCAATTCTGGCAGGACGCAGTGTTATACATCGGAATTATTTCTGCGCTATGCGGGCTTGCGCTTGGGTTCGCGCCCAGACCGCTCTCACACAGAGTATAATCTTCACTCGGAAAAGACTTGGCAACCAAAAAGAGAAGAACGTGTTAATGCCTGCAATATGCCAAAGCGTAAATACTGAATGAGGAGCAAATCATGACTGAATTTTTATCCTTACAAAACCGGGTAGCCGTAGTGACCGGAGGCGCACAGGGAATCGGACGTGCCATCGTGGAACTGCTAGCCCAACGCGGAGCCAGCGTCATGGTTGCAGACTTGACCGCTGAAAAAGCCGAAGGGGCCGCGCAGGAGATCGCCGCCCAAACAGGCTGCAAGGTCGTCGCGCACTCTGTGAACGTGGCAGATTCCGCCAGCGCCAAAGCGATGATCGATTCCGCAGTCGAGCAGTTCGGCAAAGTGGACATTCTAGTCAACAACGCGGGCATCACGCGCGATAATCTCATCATGCGCATCTCGGAAGCCGATTGGGACGCGGTGCTGGACATCAATCTCAAAGGCGCGTTCAATTGTTCGCAGGCCGTGATCCGCTCCATGATGAAACAGCACTATGGACGCATCGTGAATCTTTCATCCGTCTCCGGCGTTTCGGGACAAGCAGGGCAAACCAATTATTCCTCTTCCAAAGCGGGCCTGATCGGATTCACCAAAGCACTCGCCAAGGAAGTTGGCTCGCGCAACATCACTGTTAACGCGGTCGCCCCTGGCTTTATCGAGACGCGCCTGACGGTCAATCTTCCGCAGGAAATCAAGGATATCTCTCTCAAGCTGACACCGATGGGACGCTTCGGCAAGCCGGAGGATATCGCTTACGCGGTGGCCTATCTCGTGTCTGAAGAAGCTTCGTTCGTCACCGGTGTGACTTTGCAAGTGGATGGCGGAATGGTGATGTAAGTCTATTGAAGATAAGGAGCGCTATGACAGAATATACTCGTCCACCCGGCAAGACTACCATTGCCCCTGAAGTATTGACCACCATTGCCCGCATGGCCGCCCTAAGTGTGCCGGGCGTGCGCGAAATGGCGCCGGTTGCCGGAGGCGTCAATCGTTTCTTCCGACGCGGCGCAGATAACGGTGTGCAAATCGCAATCCATGAAAACATGGTGCTTGCCGACATTTTCGTAGTTGTGAAGGAAGAAGTCAACATACGTGAAGTCGGACGCAATATCCAACAACAGGTCACGCGTGCCATTCAGGAAATGACCGGCATGGATGTCGGCCAGGTGGATGTCCATATCGAAGACATTCATTATGAGGGGTCACAAGAGGCCTGACGCATTATGAAGTCCCGCACCAGGGCGCGCTGTCTGGCCCTGCAAGTACTTTACGAAGTAGATATTGCAAATCACCCTCCAGCCGATATATTTCGGGAAAGGCTGGAGGAATCTCCGCTTTCAGACGATCTGGCCGAGTTTGCGCGGCAAATCATCTTCGGTGTTTTTCCCCTCGTCCATATATTGGATCACGTTATGGAGAAATATGCGCCGGAATGGCCCTTCGATCAGATCGCGGCGATCGACCGGAATATTTTACGAATCTCCTGCTGGGAATTCGCCATTCAAAACCAGACGCCGGTCAAAGTCGCCATCAATGAAGCGGTGGAAATTGCAAAGCTTTATGGATCGGATAGCGCGCCGCGTTTTGTCAACGGCGTGTTGGGAAGTCTGGCCGAACATCAGTACGATATACGCCAACAAATTCTGTCCGCGCAGAAGGAGGCGGGAAATGAAATCAAAGGCTAAACTCATTACATCCTTATCTTTTTGTGCACTGCTGCTGAGCGGGCTGGCCTGCACAAGTACGCTGATCCAATTTCCCACCATTGACCTGGGGTCCACACAGCCGGCAACACCCATCCCACCCTCTCCGACGCCCGAAGCACGCGCACAAACCACCTTCACTGCCATTCTGCCCGAACCATTGGGACCTGGCGAATCGCTTTATATGGATGTGATGGATGAAGTAACCGGTCTGGCCCTGAATGCTTCGACCTACCCCATGCAGGCCAGGGATAATTTAACCTATACAGCCGCTTTACCGCTTCCGCTTAATGCAGTGGTCAAGTATCGCTATATACGCCAAAGCGGAGCGCCGATTTCCGAAGATACCACCAGCCATACACCCATCCGGTACCGCATCTACGTGGTCGCGGGACCCGGTGAGGTGCAGGATATGATCGGAAGCTGGAGCGATAAAAATTATGCGCGCCCGCTGGGAGGAATTCAGGGTCACGTTCTCAACACGGACACAGGAGCGTCCATCCCGAATATTTTGGTCACGGCCGGAGGCGTTCAATCCATTACCGATTCATCCGGCCAATTCGATCTGCAGGGACTCCCGGTCGGCCTCCATAACCTGGCCGCCTACGCGTTGGACGGCGCTTATCAAGCATTTCAGCAAGGAGCAACCGTTGCCGCCAGCTTGAACACGCCTGTTCAAATCCATATGAAGGCCGCGCCGCTGGTCAAGATCACATTCAACGTGACGGCCCCATCGAATACCGTCCCAGGAGCGCCAATCCGCCTGGCAGGAAACTTATTGCAATTGGGCAATACTTTCGCAGACCTCGAGGGTGGATTAAGCACAGTGGCAGACCGCATGCCGGTCTTGTCCTCGCAACCCGACGGGCATTACCAGGCAACGATTAGCCTGCCGGCCGGCGCAACCATTCAATATAAATATACATTGGGTGATGGGTTTTGGAACGCAGAACATAAGTCGAGTGGGGAGTTTGTCCTGCGAAGTTTTGTGGTGCCTCCCCAGGATACAGCCATCCAGGATGTGATAGAAACCTGGCGGGCAGGGCCATCCTCGCCGATCCTTTTCCAAGTAAGCGTGCCAGCCACCACACCTGTCGGCGATATTGTTACCATTCAATTCAATCCGTACGGCTGGACGGAACCCATCCCGATGTGGCCGATAGGCAAGAATCAATGGGCTTATCAGCTTTACAGTCCGCTCAACATGCTCGGCACATTTCATTATCGTTATTGCCGGAACAGTCAATGCGACAGCGCGGATGATTCTTCAACGGCCGGCGCATCCGCCATGGGACACGAGATCGCCACCAGCCTCACGCCGGAAGAGGCCCAGGATACGGTCAATTCATGGACGTGGCTGGGAGGTGCTGAAACCACCTCACTGGTTGGCGCGCAAATCACCGCGCGTCCATCCGGATTTGTGAGCGGGATCGAGTTCCAACCGGACTACCGCCCCAACTGGTCGTATTATTATCCGCAAGCAATCCAGACCACAAAGGGGTTGGGAGCTAATTGGGTCTTTATCACGCCCACCTGGACATTTTCCAACAGCAATCCTTTAACCTTCTCACCCATTCCCGGCAAAGACCCACTATGGACCGATTCAGCCCTTATGACCAGCCAAGCGCGCGGCCTGAATTTGAATGTGGGCATCTTCCCCATCGCACACTTTCCCACTGCAAATGCCGACGACTTTTGGAAGTCTGCGCGGCGCGATGCGAATTGGTGGAATGCCTGGTTCGATCATTACCGGGCCTTTGCCGATAACTATGCCGACCTTGCAACCCAATCCGGCGCGCAGATGCTCATCCTCGGCGGCGGAACATGGATCAACCCCGCACTGCCGAATGGCACATTGACCGACGGCACGCCATCCGGAGTTCCAAGCGATGCAGACACGCGCTGGAAAGCCATCCTCGCGGAAGTCCGCAAGCATTTCAACGGAAAAATCCTGTGGGCGCTGCCTTATACGCCGGGCAAGGTGCCCACCTCCCTGAGCTTCTTTCCGGACACGGACGGGATTTACCTGTTGTGGAGCGCACCGCTCGCGAGCCAAGCGGGCGCATCCAAAGCTGACCTGCTCAACCAGGCGGGCAAAATGCTCGATCATGACATCCTGCCGTTGGTTACACTTCTCAACAAACCGATGCTGCTGGCTTTAGCCTATCCCTCCGCGAACGGCGTGGAGACGAATTGCATCAACGATGGCAAAGGCGGGTGTCTCTCGTGGCTTGATCTCAATGAGCCAAACAATCCGGCCTCGGCCTCTCTGGATTTACAAAGCCAGTCTGATCTTTACGAAGCGATGTTAAACGCCATCAACACGCGCCCCTGGATCGGGGGGATCATCAGCCGCGGCTTTTACCCGCCCGCCGCACTGCAGGACAAATCCGCATCGGTGCACGGCAAACCCGCCGCAGATTTGTTATGGTATTGGTTCCCGAGGCTATTGGGAGTGGCGAAATAGGCGCGCGAGTAGATGTTGTATAATTAGCCATGAGGTGAAAGATGCCTGAAAAACTTCTTGAACGTATCGAAGTTAATCCTGCCGTAATGCTTGGCAAGCCTGTCATCAAAGGCACGCGCATTCCGATTGAATTGATTTTACAAAAACTGAGCGAAGGTGCAAACGAGGAAGAATTGCTCGATGCTTATACCCGTTTGAAGAAAATTGATATCCGGGCGGCACTGGCTTATGCCGCCAGTACATTGGCGCATGAAACCATTATTCTGCAAGCTGGGACATGAGCGGACTGCGCTTTCTCGCCGATGAAAGTTGTGACTTTATTGTTGTACGCGCCTTACGCGCCGAAGGCTATGAAGTATTAGCAGTCAGCGAATATATGCAAAGGTCAGTGGATAGCGAACTGCTCGAGCAGGCTTATCGCTAGAATCGTATTCTGCTGACCGAAGATAAGGATTTTGGATGGCTGGTGTTTGCCAGCCATTCTGATTCTGCAGGCGTGGTCTTAATTCGTTTTCCTGCCAACAGACGCTCAACACTGGCACAATCTATTTTGCAATTGGTTCGCGAGCACAAGGATGAATTGCAGAATGCTTTTGTGGTGATCCAACCCGGTCAGGTTCGATTTAGCCATAAGGAATAACGTATGGCAAACCCGCCGCCGATTTGTTGTGGTATTGGTTTCCGGGGCTGCTGGGAGTAGTGAAATGAACGCGGCTCATTGGGAATTGCCAAGATTAAAAACCTTTTGTCCTTCGACAGGCTCAGGAACCTTTCCTTCGGCGGACGGACACGGATC
>PMLN01000317.1 GCA_003158885.1 Anaerolineae bacterium | reverse complement strand
ATATCGGCAATTTCAAGGATGCCGGCTTTGATGGCCTGGATATCATCGCCGAGGCCGGGCGCTTCCACTACCAGCGTGGTATGTGCCAGTTTGGCAATATCCACTTCGCTTTGTCCGGCACCGACCGTTTCGATCATGATGATCTCATAGCCTGCCGCATCGAAAACCTGCACCATACTGGCTGTCGCTTGCGCCAACCCGCCGATTGAACCGCGTGAGGCCATCGAGCGGATGAATACGCCGGTATCGCCGCTCAAATCCTTCATGCGCACGCGGTCACCCAGCACCGCGCCGCCCGTGAACGGACTGGATGGATCAACAGCCACGATCGCGACGCGTTTGCCTTCCTTGCGGAAATGCAGCGCCAGTTGGTTCACCAGCGAGGATTTGCCGGTGCCGGGCGCACCTGTCACACCGATGAGGTGCGCCTTGCCGGTATGGGCGAACAGGGCATCCAGCGCTGTGCGTCCCTCGGTTGTTTCGTTTTCAACCTGTGTCAACAAACGCGCCAGCGATAATCGGTCTCCTTCAAGGACGGAATTTGTCAAATTCATCAAAATCTTCCATGAACACTTTGCTTTTTAGGATTTGTGCCTTACTCACTTCACCGCGTTCTTAATATCTTTGACAATATCTTCCGTGGAGGCTCCGGGCCCATACACACCTGCAATGCCCATTTCCATCAATCGCGGAATATCCTCGTCCGGCACAATGCCGCCGATAAACACCTTTACATTCGTCTGCCCGTTGGCTTTTAGTAGATCCATGATGCGCGGCGCCAGCGCCATATGCGCTCCGGATAAAATCGAGAGTCCTATGACATCCACATCTTCCTGCAGAGCCGCTTCGGCAATCATTTCAGGAGTTTGCCTCAGGCCTGTATAAATGACTTCCATGCCGGCATCCCGCAATGCGCGTGCCACCACTTTTGCGCCGCGGTCATGCCCGTCCAGTCCGGGTTTGGCCACCAGCACACGGATCTTTTTATCGGGCAAAGTGGTTTGGTCTTTATCTATCGCCATGGTTCCTCCAACGCTGAAATCACACGGATTATACTATGGGTTATTTTCCATAATTATTTGTAATCCACCTGCAACCTCGATGTTTGCTTTTTAGATAACCCCACCTTAAAGAAATATGCTATACTGCATTCATGCAGTCTTCTTACGGGCATACGTCGCCACGCGACCATTGGCTTCGTTGGGCGGGAACCCTGCGACGTTATCAACTGGATGGATTTGCCAGATGGGCGCTGGATGCAGGCAAGCCATTGGCTATATTGTCGGCCCAGGTGCTGTATATTGGGCGGCCTTTCCTGGGGGAGAATGCAGATGCCCTGGCGCGTACGCTTGAATCTGAAGATGAACTACACGCTTTTGTTTCTTTCCTGGATGAAGGGGCGGATTTATGAACCTGATTGGACTCGGCCTGGTTGGCTTTGCCGCAATTCTGCTGATCGCGCTGTCATTGATGAAACGAAAATCGCCGCCGAAATGGCGCGTCATTCCTGCATTGATGCGCTTATCCCGCGCTGTAGACCTCAGCGTGGAAGACGGGACTCGTCTCTTTGTTGCGCTTGGACGTGCCAGTTTACTCACACCGCGCGGCGGCGCGCCGCTCGCAGGCCTGGATGTACTGCGTCGTCTCACCGAACGTACCTCGTTGAGTGACCGTCCGCCGGTTGCAGCCGCAGGCGAATCTTCATTGGCTTTGCTCGCACAGGATACGCTTCAAGCAGGATACCGGACGATGGGCGTCAGCGACCTCTATCAACCCAGTTCGGGGCGTTTGAGTGGAATGACACCGTTTTCTGCCGCAGCAGGTTCCATGCCGATCATTTGGGATGAAAATATTTCCGCCAGTATATTGGTTGGCGATTTCGGCGTGGAAGCTGCCTTGTTGGCCGATGCGGCGGAACGCCGGAATATCTTTCTGCTCGGCGCCAGCACGGATATTTCCTCGCAAGCCGCGCTTTTTGCATCTGCGCAGGAGCTGCTGGTGGGTGAGGAATTATTTGCGGCCAGCGCTTATCTTGATCCCGGCTCGTCTCACGCCGCGAGTTTGACAGTCCAGGATATTTTGCGCTGGTTGATTGTTCTGACGCTTTTGGCAGGTACGGCTTTGAAGTTGATGGGGTTGTTCTAATGCGCTATCTTGCCGTTGCAATTGCAATTGCTGCAGGTCTGATTGTTTTGATCAGCTATTTTGTGCCTGCTCTCGCCATGGTACAGTCTGTCCTGCTCAACTGGGCCATTATTCTGGCCGGCATGGCGGCTCTCGTTGGGGTATTCAATTTAATCTCGGTGCATGGCGATAAAGTCCGCCGCCGCGAAAAGGGGAATATTTACAGCGCGGTTTTGCTGGTCAGCCTGTTTGCAAGTTTTATTTTTGGCCTCGCGCTTGGACCGGATCAACCGTATATCCGCCTGCTTGTAAACACGGTGATCGTGCCGGTTGAAACAGCGCTGATGGCGCTGCTGTCTGTGACACTGCTTTATGCCAGTATCCGCCTCCTGCGCCGCCGTACGGATGTCATGAGTATTGTCTTTCTTCTCACGGCCGTGCTGATGCTGGCTGCCTCTGCCACTTTGCCTTTCGGCGAAATCCTCCCATTGAACAATTTAATCCGCCCATGGATTCAACAGGTGCTTGCCCTCGGAGGGGCGCGCGGCATTTTGATCGGTGTGGCGCTCGGCACATTGACTACCGGCTTGCGCGTTCTGTTCGGGGCAGATCGTCCCTACGGAGACAAGTAATGGATACCATCAAATGTCCCGTCTGCGGCGAAGTGAATCCTGCCGATGCAGAGTTTTGTCGAAATTGTCTGTCGCGTCTCGAACCGTTGGCGGGCGCCGTTAAAGGAGAAGATGCCCCTCTTCAACCCGGACAGCTACCCACCAAAAGAGTCACCGCCGACCTGGAGCCGATCCTTCCCCAGTGGTTAAGAGAAGCCCGTGAAACGGCGCGGCAATCTGCCAGCGAAGAGGCGGCAGATTCATCATCGAATGCGAATAACGACAAGCCGGTCGCATCCTCCAAACCTGACCTGCTGGCGGGCTTGGCTTCACAGGGTAAGGGTGAAGATCATGAAGCGGAAGAAATTCCCGATTGGCTTGTAAGTCTTACCGGTGACGTGCCTGTTCAAAAGAAAAAGGATGAACCCTATGCTGGGGACGCCCAACGAGCGAGGTGGGTTGAACTTGGCGGACAGGAAGAAGGAACATCTTCCAACACCGCCGACGCGCAGGCTTCGTCCGGAACTTCCGTTGAAAATACTGCGCCTGCCTGGATGGCGCCTCAAGAGCCTGCCCCTGAAAAAGATGAACTGGCCGATTGGCTTTCACGCGCCAATCAATTCTCTGCTCCTGCCCCAGCTCCATTGCCGCCTTCTGACCAACCGGCTGAATCTGCCGCATCAACTCCCTCAACTTCAACGCCTTCTCCCGCAAGTGAGACACCCGATTGGTTGAACAATCTTCGATCCCTCCGGTCTTCCTTTGAAACAGTACCTTCCTCATCGGAAGAACAACCGGCCTTGTCCCAGCCTGATGAGTTGCCAGCCAGCGCTTCTCCGCAAAGTGCGATGGTTGAGCCGGCGGAAATCCCGGACTGGTTAAAAGCTTTTGATCAGGGGTCATCGGCTACATCAACTTATTCGTCAGATATGCCTGATTGGCTCAAGAGCATTGCTCCTCAAAGCGAAGCCTCGTCGAAGGCCGAACCTCCGCAAACGGAAGTATCTCCTGCGCCTGTATCTTCAGAGACTGATGAACTCAAATCATCCGTTGAATCTACTAAAACACCTGACTGGCTGTCTTCTTATGGGCCTGCGAACCCTCAAACGCCGGGTTCCACGCCGGCATTCGTGGATGGCTCCCTGGAAAATGTTAACGTGGAGGATCTCAACGCTTCATTGCAGGCGCCCGATTGGTTGAGCGGTTCTCCATCGGAAACCACTGATCAAGCTTCTGATGAAGCGAAGCCGCCTGCGGCCGCGCAAACGGGGGAAGACATTGCTCCGGCGGCATTGCCATCCTGGGTGCAGGCAATGCGCCCGGTCGAATCAGCGCTTCCCTCTTCGATCCCTCAATCCAGCCGCGATTCTTTCCTGGAAGCCGGCGGTCCATTGGCGGGTTTGCACGGGGTCCTGCCGGTGGGGATGTTCCGGCCTACCAGCAAGCCAAAAACCTATTCGATGAAATTAAATGCCACAAGCGATCATCAAACGCAGGCGGCATTGCTTGAACAGGTTCTTGCCGCAGAGACGGTGCCAATCCCAATGAAGGCGCCTTCCGTAATTATGTCGCAGCGGGTTCTGCGCTGGGTGATCGCAGTAGTGATGTTCCTGGTCGTGGGAGGCATTCTCTTTTCGGGAACCGAAATTTTTGGCCTGCCGGCCCGTATCCCGAACGACCAGACGGAAATGGCAATCTCTACCATAGAAAAAATTCCGGTGGGCGCCCCCGTTCTGGTTGTGTTTGATTACGAACCTTCCTTATCCGGCGAGATGCAAACGGTGGCCGAGCCGTATTTGAATCGTCTGCTTTTGTTAAAGCATCCTCGTTTAACGATTCTCTCTTCATCGCCGACCGGTTCAGCCCTGGCGGAAAGTTTTATCGCCGGACCATTGGCGGAACGCAGCTATAAGAGCGGTAAACAGTATATTGATCTCGGTTATCTTCCGGGCGGATTGGCTGGCATATATGATTTTGCCCGGAATCCAAATGCCGTGATGCCTCTCGATGTGGATGGGTCGCCGGCCTGGCAAGCCGCACCTGTGCAGGGCATTACTCATTTTTCAGATTTTGCCTCGGTGATTCTATTGACAGATAGCGCGGAAACCGGACGCGTTTGGATCGAGCAGGCGGGGCCGATGCGCGGCACTTCATCTCTCGTGGTCATATCCAGTTCACAAGCCGGCCCGATGCTGATGCCCTATTTTGCCTCCGGCCAGATCAATGGATTGGTCAATGGCTTGAACGATGCAGCCAAAGTCGAACAGGCCAATGGACAAGCCGGGCTGGCGGGCCGCTATTGGGATGCGTACAGTGTTGGGCTACTGCTGGCTGCCGGATTGATCTTATTGGGCGGGTTGTGGAATATTGTGCCGGGCATAAGGACCCTCGGTATGGAAAAGGACGGAAGTTAACGTGTCTCTTCTCGACCTGATCACGGGCATTGCGGCTTTTCTCTTTACGCTTTTCATCTTTAGTTACCTGATAGGCGATAATCCCTTGTTCCGCCTGGCCGTTTATATTTTTGTGGGTGTTTCGGCAGGTTATGTGGCTGCGGTGGCCTTTCGGCAAGTGCTATGGCCGGATTTGCTTTTCCCGCTTTTGACCGGCAGCGTTGCACAAAAGGCTTTGCTGGTCATGCCTTTGATTTTGAGCGCACTCCTGCTGACAAAAGTTTCTCCGCGTCTTACCTCCTTGGGAATGCCGGCAATGGCGCTGCTGGTGGGGGTCAGCGCGGCAGTGGCCGTTGGCGGTGCGGTTACCGGAACGCTCCTGCCGCAGGCTGGCGCGACCATCAACTTGTTCGATACGCATGCCGCGGCTTCGGTGCCCCAATTGGCTCAAATGATGTTCAATGGAGCATGGATTCTGGCAGGTGTCACCACCACGCTGGTCTATTTCCATTTTGGCGCGCGCACCACCCGTGATGGTTCGGCGCGCCGCTTCGGTTTCATCGAGTTCCTTGCTTTTATCGGGAGTATTTTCCTCGCCATTACTTTGGGTGTTTTGTTCGCCGGCGTCTATTCCGCCGCGCTGACGGCGCTGATCGATCGTTTTCATTTCTTTGGAACTCTGTTCGGGTTGCATTGATTTATGCCTGCTTCTTTGGTTCAAACTGACTCTCTACTGGCTGTCAACATCGGTACGGCGGTCACGCGCGCGGTCTTCTTTGACGTGGTCGAGGGCGAATATCGTTTGGTTGCATCTGCCTCGGCCCCTTCGACAACGGAAGCGCCTTTTCATGATGTTGGCGAAGGCGTCCGCAACGCGATCAATAACCTGCAAACGGTAACGGGCCGGACTTTGCTAAATGCAGATCATCGCCTCATTACGCCGTTCCAGCCGGATGGTTCCGGCGTGGACGCGTTTGTTGCCACGATATCCGCCGGTCCCGCTTTGAAAACGGCCCTGGTTGGTTTGCTTGAGGATGTGTCCCTGGGAAGCGCGCTGCGCCTGGCGGAGATGACGTATACGCGCGTGGTTGATTCGGCCGGATTGAACGATCACCGCTTGGGCGACCAGAAAATTGATACGCTTCTCCGCTTACAGCCGGATGTTGTGATCATTACCGGCGGTACAGATGGGGGAGCCTCCCGTTCTGTTCATAAGATGCTGGAACCGGTGGGGTTGGCAGGTTATCTTTTGCCGCAGGAGAAACGGCCAGCCGTGTTATTTGCCGGTAATCAAAAGCTGGATGATGAAGTTAAGGGGTTGCTAGGCAGCGTGACTTCCTCCCTGCGATTCAGCCCCAATGTGCGCCCTTCGCTCGAAACCGAAGACCTGGAACCGGCTGCGCGTGAACTAGCCGGCATTTTCCTTGAAATTCGCCAGCGCCAGTTGAAAGGCCTGGATGATATAGCCAATTGGGCGGACGGCAACGTTTTGCCTTCGGCTTATGCATTGAACCGTATGGTGCGTTTCCTCGGCCAGGTATACCCCGGACACAAGGGCTTGTTGAGTGTGGATATCGGCGCTTCAGCCGCAGTAGTTGCGGCAGGCTTTGGACAAAGATCAACGTTGAGCGTTTATCCGCAGTTTGGCCTTGGGGAGAATTTGCCCGCCTTATTGCAGTACACAACCCTGGAAGACGTGCTGCGTTGGTCGCCGCTGGATGTTTCCACCGATGTTCTGCGCGATTACATTTATCAGAAGGCTTTATATCCAGCCTCCATCCCGGCCACCAAGGAAGAACAGGCGATTGCGCAGGCAGTAACCCGTCAGGCGCTTTATCTTGCCGTGCAAACCGCCAGGCGTAATTTTCCGCGCTCGGCGCGTCCCGGCTTGCTGCCCGGTTTTGAACCGATCCTGGCGGGCGGCAGCGCCTTGGATGATGTTCCAACCCCCGGGCAAAGCCTCTTGCTTTTGCTGGATGCGGTCCAGCCAACCGGTTTGACCACGATCATCCTTGATAAGAACGATTTACTGCCGCTTCTGGGCGCGGCCGCGCAGCGCAATAGTATCCTTCCGGTGCAGGTTTTGGAATCAGGCGCATTTCAGAGTCTGGGCACCGTGGTTTCTGTCACAGCTTCTGCCGCGTATGGCTCGCTGGTGGCGCGTGCTCGCATGGTTTACGATGATGGTCACGAAGCGCAAGCTGAAGTCAAATATGGCAGTATTGAAATACTGCCGCTGGCAAACGGTCAATCGGCCAAATTGACACTCCAGCCCTCACACGGCACAGACGTGGGCTTTGGAACGGGCCGCGGCGGCATGGTACGCGTCAGCGGGGGCGCCATGGGAGTTGTGATTGATGGACGCGGCCGCCCTCTGGTTTTGCCGGGTGATCCGGTGCGACGGCGTGAACTGGTCAAAAAATGGTTGTGGACGGTCGGAGGCTGAGGAAATGCTTGCTCCTGTTCTTCACATTTTGCCATTGACCACCATTGCGCGGGAACGTGTATTGCCCATTAACGGCCAGGTGAATGTACGCTTGAATCAAAAAGTCAGCCCGACCGATGTGATCGCGGAGACCAGTTGGGCGCGCGAGCATGTTTTGCTGGATGTGGGGCGCGCACTTGGCCTGCCGCCGAACGTGGCCGATAGATTGATCCGATGCAAAGTTGGGGATGGAGTACCTGCGGGCGCGGTTCTCGCAACCGGGCGCGGGGTGATGCCGAAGATGGTTAAAGCGCCGCGCGCTGGCAAGGTGGTGGTGGTGGGTGGAGGTCAGGTATTGATCGAGGTTGGCGAAACCCACATGGAATTGCGCGCCGGTATTCCGGGCAGCGTGGTTCGGGTTATCCCTGAGCGCGGCGCAGTGATCCAAACCGCAGGCGCGCTCGTGCAGGGTGTGTGGGGCAATGGCCGCGTGGGAACCGGGATCATGGTCAACCTGGCCGACAAGCCCAATAGCGTTTTGACCGCCGGGAGGCTGGATGTCAGCCTGCGCGGTATGGTGATCATTGCCAGCCAATGCCGGGATGCCGATACTTTGCAGGCCGCCGCAGATCTTCCCGTGCGCGGTTTGATCCTGTCAAGCCTGTTTCCTGCGCTCCTGCCTCTGGCGCGCGAAATGCGTTATCCGATCCTTCTCACCGATGGCTTTGGCTCCCTGCCGATGAATTCAGCCGCTTATCGTTTGTTGACCACCAACGTCAAGCGCGAGGCAACCCTCAACGCGGAAAAATTTGATCGTTACAGCGGCGCACGGCCTGAGGTGATCATCCCCCTGCCGGTTTCTTCCGCACCGGCTCCACCTCAGGACAAAGTGGAGTTTGCAGCCGGCCAGACCGTACGATTGCGCCGCCAGCCTGCTTCAGGGATGATCGGCACGATCACAGCTGTGCATACCGAACTCACCATGCTTCCAAGCGGCCTGCGCGCCCTGGCCGCGGATGTCAAATTGGAGAATGGCGAACAGGCGCTTATCCCTCTGATAAATCTGGAAGTTGTGGGATAATTAGGAATAACGTCACGCGAGGAGAAACCCATGTATCCAAACGACCAAACCAATCCGGAACCTCAACAGCCGCCGGAAGAATCCAGCAACCGCACCTTTTTGATCGTGGGAGGTGTATTGGGCGGGATTGTCCTGCTTTCGGTTCTCTGCCTGGCCGGAGTTTATTTCTTTAGCATTATGCCCAGCCGTAATGCGACCACCGCACAGGCTATGACGCAAGCCACACAGAACGCTCAAGTCCAGCAGGCGTTGACTGCCACCTCCAAGGCCGCCAGCCTTGCGACTCCGACCGAGGCGCCGACGGATACGCCGGTGCTGGCCGAGGCCACCTCCACGAGTATCCTGCAGGCAACGGACACTCCCAACCCGGTGACGGCTACGGTAGGTGCGGCATTCACCCAGGCCGCCATCGCCCAGCTTACCATTGTTCCGACTTCAACCGCTTTGCCGAAGACGGGCATTGGCGATCAATTTGGCGCGCCCGGTTTGGTGATTATGGGCATGGTGTTGATCGCGGTCATCTTCCTCGCACGCCGCTTGCGCGCCGTACCAACGAAATAAAATATGTAGGGGTGCAAGGTTTGCACCCTGGGCGGACAGTGCTTTGCATGCTACGCGACCGTCCGCTCCTGCGTTTTAAATTTGAATGGGACAGCTACGGCTGTCCCATTTTTTTATCCAGTTATCCGCTGGAGCCGGTGTTGGGCGGCGTAGCGAGGGAACGACAACGGCGGCGCGATTTTTCGCCGCCAGTTGGCACGTCAACCACAAGCGCATGTTGAGCAGACTATCTATAATATCGGCAATTTCCATATATCGTAGACAGGGGATTAACCACATCAATGGGCAATGCGATTTTTTATCGCCCATTGATGTGGCGGTTTATACCCAGGTTGGATTTTTTGATTATTTGATTCTTTCAAACTCCATTAAAAATCCTGGGGCTAATGTTATAGTTAATTTATCACCTTCAATTGTTATACCTTTCCCAAATTGTTTATTATCAATTATTAAAATAGTGCCATTTAATGTGTATATTTTGACTTCTTCTGTTTTATCGGCAATATTTTTTTCAATTAATTTTCCACTTCTACAAAAAACCCAAACTATAACATCCCCATTTTTCCAACTTCCAATGATAGCTTGTGAGAGGCTAAGGTTATTTCCTGGAATAGAACCGCAATCGGGATCCACCGTAACGGCTGGTGTCAATGTCGCCGCCTGAGTTGGCGTCATCGTTTGTGTCGGAGTTGGCGTCATCGTTTGTGTCGGGGTTTGTGTCGATGTAGGTGAAAGTGTCTGTGTCGGCGTTGGAGTAATTGTCGGTCCAAATAATTGTCCTGGTCCACAACCCGATATTACCAAACTCGTGATTAATACAAGTAATAATGCAATTCGTTGTTTTTTATTCATTAGTTTCCTACGCTATCACGGGCGCACCCGACGGCTACTCAAAGTGAGCCGCATAACGAATTAAGGATTGATGCGGCGGGAAAAGTGAAGGTCAAAACTGCGGTAGAGAGTGCCGCCGCATCGGTCCGAGTTGAACTAAGCCGTACGCAGGAAAACTCAAACCAGGTCCAACTTTATGTTTGTGCTAAGCCGCCATTTGGCGACCTAACGGCTCATAGATTCCTCGCCGTCTAATCATCGAAATTAAGATCGGCATTAGACCGCATTAGATTAGAAGTATAGCACTACACCACGCTCTCCGCGACTTTCTTTCCGTATCCTATCAGTGCCTTGACCATTTCATTGGTTCGCCCTTCGGCATACACACGCAGCACCGGTTCCGTTCCCGATGGACGGATCAACAGCCACGAATCGTCGGCCATAATATATTTCACGCCGTCGCGCTGGCTAACTTCATTCACCTTCTCACCGCCGATTTCCTTCGGGGCTTGTTTGGTGATGAACTCGGTCATCTCGCCTTTGGCAACGGGATGGCTCAATCGCAAATCCACACGCTCGTAGAAAGCGGGTCCGACTTCTTCCAACAAATCATTGACCATTTCGCCCAGCGGCTTTTTCCAAGCCGCGATCATCTCAACCAGCAATAATCCCATGATCGGCCCGTCGCCTTCGGGGATGTGTCCCTTGAATGAAATGCCGCCCGATTCCTCGCCGCCGATCAGCACATCTTCCTGCATCATGTAATCCGCAATGTGATTGAAGCCCACCGGCGTTTCGTAAAGCTTAAGGCCATATTTCCTGGCCAGCCGGTCAATCATGCGCGTGGTCGAGACCGTCCGCACGACCGCGCCGTTCATGCCGCGTTTTTCAACGAGATACTTAAGTGACAAAGCAAAGATTTTATGCGGGTCAACAAAGTTACCGCGTTCATCCATGGCGCCGATGCGGTCTGCATCACCGTCGGTGACGAGGCCGAAGTTACCCATCCCGGAACTGACCGCCGATGACAGCGCGCCGAGATTCTTCGCGATCGGTTCGGGATGGATTCCGCCGAAGCCGGGATTCATCTCCGAGCGGATCTCGGCGATATCACAGCCGGTGCCCTGTAAAAAGGCTTTGATGACGCCGCGCCCCGCGCCGTACATCGAATCAACCACGAAGCGCTGAGGGTTCTCGGCGATGATCTCAGTATCGATCAGCTTATGTAAATGCTCGAAGTAGGCGGGCAGGGGATTGAATTTTTGGATCAAGCCGGCCTCGCGCGCCTTTTGGAAATCCATCAGATTGGGGCCGCGCGCCTGCTCTTCATTGTCATTGATGTAGATCTCCACACGCCGGCATTGCTCCGGCAGGGCTGACCCGCCGTACGAGGCTTTGAGTTTGACCCCGTTATAGCGCGGCGCATTATGCGAGGCGGTGATCATCACGCCTGCAATCGCACTTTGATGCTTGACCGCGAACGAAATTGCCGGTGTGGGCGCATCGGATTGCGAAAGCATGACCGTGAACCCATTGGCCGCCAGCACGCGCGCCACTTCGCCTGCAAAACGATCCGACAGAAAGCGCGTATCGAACCCGACCACGATCTTTTTGGGATCCGGTTTCGGGCCGCCGTTGCCGGACTTATCCCAACTCTCCGAAGCGACCGCGTCCGCGATGGCTTGCGCCACGATGCGAAGATTATCGAATGTAAAACTATCTGAGATGACGGCGCGCCAGCCGTCCGTGCCAAAGTGAATGGGCATAGGAACTCCTGGCCCCACCCAGGCCTTCCCAATTCCTGTGGATTTGGCGAGGGCCTCCGCTTGCCCGCAGTTCTTTGCGGGACGGACGGGAGGGGCAAAATAGATTTAGGGTGTTGAAGTGATGGTCGGTGTCTCTGTATCCACCGGAGTGGATGACGGATTCCAAATGGGTACCGGTGTGGCGATCACGAGCACAGATTGCAGGATCCAGCCGTCATAACGTTGATTGTTCCGTATGGCGATCACGTGCGCCCATATTACACCGTTGACATCCTGTGTATCCGGCTGGACTTCCACGATCGTACCGTTGTCCAATTCGATAATAAATTTGCCGTACGGAACTTGGCGAAGATTTGCACCGTTCCCCTGCGTGGCATCTATGCGCGCATAGACCGGGGTCGGCTCAATGGTGAGCGTGACGGTCAGCGTATCCGTTGGGGGCAAAGTTACCGCGAGCGTAGCGGTCAGCGTAGCGCTCATCGGGGTGGAGGTTTCGATCAGCGGGGTGGGGAAGGCTTGAACGGAAGAGAGTTCCGTCGCGGTGGCGGGTAAGTTCAAGGTTAAAGTGGGAGGCGCGGGGATCGAGGTCGGCGCGATAGGTTTCAGCAGTGAAGGGAGTTTCCAATTGCCGCCGGTCATCAAAAAGAGGAGCAGCGCCACGAAGATCAGCAAACTGCCCGTGCTCAAGACGAAACCGTTCAGGTTCACCGGCAGGAAGCGCAGGGCGATCAAGGTGATCATGCCGAATAAACCGGCCCACGCAAAGTGCACCAGGAAGACCAGCACGCCGTTCGGCCAGATGCCCGCCACACCGCTGCCCAAGCCAAAGCCGCTGGCGCTGAGCGGCAGGAAAAGTTCATAAGCCAGCATGACGCTTGGCAGATAGGGTTTATCTTCCGAACGCACGAATGAAAGGGTCAGGATCACCGCCGCGAGGGCCAGCACGATCAAATCGAGCCACCACAGTTGGCTGTGGAGGAAGGCCTCATTCAACGTGCGCGGCAGAAAGGCGCGCACGGCGAACCCCGCCAGCAGGCCGCCCAGGAAGATCAGCGCCGAACTGATGAGCAAGGCCGCCAACGTTTCAAAGAAGAAACGCGGCGAGCCGGTGAGGGCGGAAAGCAGGAGACCGATCCAGGGCGTCAGCAGAGGCGCGAGCAGAATCCCGAAGATGAGCACGGCCTGCGAATCGAAGAAATAGCCGAGGCCGAGGATCGCCCCGCAGACAAGGGCGAAGACGAATAATTCATAGGATGGGTGGGCGCGGTGTGCCAGGGATTGAAGCAGGGCGGTGCGGCCTTCCGCGTCACGCGGAATCACCAACTGGCCGCGCCTGCGGCGGCGTGCGCGCGGCGGGATGGCTGGTTCGGGAGTGGGGGAAGGTTCGGTGAAGGTCATTTTCCAGGTTATTACTTGCGAAGCTGTCACTTGCGAAGCGTGGCGACGATGCGCAGAGGCTTATCGAGCAGGTCGAAGGCGGTGAATATGTCGGGAACCACGATATCGGCGGAGAGCAGAGTTTCGGCGGCCGCGCCTTCCTGTGACATGACGCAGATTCCCAGGGCTGCTTCTTTTAGCATGGCGGCATCGTTGGTGCCCTGGCCGAGGGCGATCACTTTTTCCGAACCCAGCTTCTGGACATAGGCGCGTTTTTGTTCCTGCTCATTCCCACCTGTGAGCCGCGTAGCGGTCAGGTTGAGCTGCTGATCAATGACAGCCTGCTTGCCATGGGTATCGGCGGTGAGGAGGTGAACCGTGACCCGGTCACGAACGGAGGCGATGCGTTTGGCGAGTCCGTCCAGCAGCAGGCCATCCACGGCCAGCGTACCGTTGACATCGCTGACGAGATGTTCCAATTGCAATAACCCGCGCCCGGGGATGTTGATCTCGATCATCGTGACAATTATACCTGCATTGACATGCCTTTTTCTTTGGAGTATTATTGCGCCCGCTGGCCCACTAGCTCAAT
>PMLN01000285.1 GCA_003158885.1 Anaerolineae bacterium | reverse complement strand
TGCAGGCCGTTGAAACCGAACGAACGGTTCAGGAAATACGTGGGCGATTTGCTGGAACAGCCGATGCCGCTGAACTTGGCAACGTTTTCCGGCAGGATGTTCATTTCGTACAACGCTGTGATGAGTTGGTTGGCGATGGAATTGTGTCCACAGCCCTGGCACAGTGTGCTGGGGCTGCCGCGGTAGTCGTTCTTGGAAAGACCGGCCTGGTTCACTTGCGCGTTTGTGCCGGCCATTGGAAGTGGTTGAGTCATGTCTTATCTCCTTTTGGCGGAAGTCTTTTTCTTCGCAGTCTTGGCGCTCTTTGCCCTGGCGGTCTTTGGGCTTTGGCGCTTCGCCTTTTTGCCTTCAGCCTTCATCCTTCCGCCTTTATCCTTTGTCTTTTCGCCTTCAGCCTTCATCCTTCTGCCTTCATCCTTTCCCTTCCCGCCTTCATACTTTGTCTTTTCGCCTTCATACTTTGAAAGGATTCCTTCCCGCACCCACTTTGCGGAGGCAGGCAGGCCATCGCCAAAGGCTACCGATTTGAGCTTCAGGCCGAATTCTGGATACTCGATGTTTAGCAATTCGCACATTTGGCCGTCGCGGTTCATTTCGACCACAAAAACCTGGTCGTATTTCTTAATAAAGGAAGTAACCTCACTGGTAAACGGAATGGCGCGCACCCGCATGAAATCGGCCTGGATGCCGTGTTGGGTGCTGAGTTGGTGCTGGGCTTCGAGGATGGCCGCTTCGGTCGAGCCAAAGCCGATGATTCCGGCTATCCCACCTTTCACTTTATGGATGACCGGCGCAGGTACATATTTTCTGGCAGTTTCATACTTCTTCTTCAGGCGCTCCATGTTGCGATACCAAACCGGCGCCTCTTCCGAGTATTTGGCGTTTTCATCGTGACCGGTGCCGCGCAGGAAGTATGCGCCCATCGGATGTTTGTTGCCGGGGAAGGTGCGATAAGGAATGCCGTCCCCGTCTTTATCGAGATAGCGTCCCCAATTTCCTTTAAGCTCTTCCAAATCTTTTTCCCACAGCACCTTGCCGCGGTCCATGGGGGTATCGGGATATTTGAAGGGCTGACTCATCCACTGGTTCATACCCATGTCCAAGTCGCTCAGGACGAAGACCGGCGTTTGGATGCGTTCGGCAATATCGAAAGCGCGCCAGCCGAATTCAAAACATTCATTCACGCCGCCCGGCAGCAGGATGATCTGTTGTGTGTCGCCGTGTCCCATGAAATTGGTAAAGGCCAGATCGCCCTGCGAAGTGCGGGTGGGCAGGCCGGTGGATGGTCCGATCCGCTGCACATCCCATACCACGATCGGAACCTCGGTGTAATACGCCAGGCCGGCGAACTCGGTCATCAGGCTTAAGCCCGGTCCGGATGTGGAAGTCATGGAACGCAGTCCGCTCCAGCCTGCGCCGATGGTCATGCCGATGGCCGCCAGTTCGTCTTCCGCCTGGACGACCGCATAGGTATGCTTGCCGTCTTCGCGCTTGCGGAGCTGCGGCAGGTACTCGTTGAGCGATTCGGCCAGCGAGGAGGCCGGTGTGATCGGATACCAGGCCACGAACTGCAAGCCTCCGAAGATGGAGCCGATGGCGGCCGCGGTGTTGCCGTCCGCCATGATCATCCCATCGGTCTTGTTCATCGGCTCGACGGTATAGGGGTCTTTCTTTTCAAGGTTAGCCTTGGCCCATTCCGCCCCGGCCTTGACGGCATTGAAGTTCATGTCAATGGGTTTCTTCTTGCCCTTGAAATGGAACTCCAAGGCCGCGTAAATCTTATCCATGTCAATGCCCAGCATGGCCGCCAGCACGCCCACATAAACCATGTTGCCGACCAGGTCGCGAAAATCCGAAGGGACATTCGGGTCGCTGCGCACGATTTGTTTGACGGGCATCGGGTATGCCACGATGTCGGTGCGCGTGATCGGCTGTTTGATATCGTCGGCGTAAAAGAAGACTCCGCCCGGCAAAACCGCTGCCAGGTCGCGTGCGAACGAATTGGGGTTGATGGCGACCATGATCTCGGTCTCGTCACGCCGCGCCACGAACCCATCCTTGTTGACCCGGATGGTGTACCAGGTGGGCTGGCCCTGGATGTTGGAAGGGAACAGGTTCTTGCCCGATACCGGGATCCCCATCTTGAACAGCGCCCGCAGGATCGTGTTGTTGGCGGTCGANNGCTTCACGCCCAGCCGCATGGTTTCCGCTGCAAATACTTTCGACCATCAGGTTGTGATAATCCCATACTTTATTCAGATAATTGATGCTGCCCGCGTACATGTTCAGTCCCACCGACTCGTAGGCGTCCCAATAGGCTTCCAGGATACCGGTGACGAACGGGTTATCCAGGTGGCTGTAGATCAATAAGTGCAGGGCGCGGTGTTCTTCGTGGGGAACCTGCACCGGCGGGCCGACCAGTTTTTCGCGTGCGCGGACGATAAGCGCTTTCAGTTCCTTCTTATCCTCCCTGGTTAACTTCTTGACCGCCTCATCCCAATAAGCGGATTCGAGGTGATTGCGTAATTCGGAAAACTTCTGGAAGTGGCCGTCGTTCAACATCAGCGCATAACCGAGACTGTGCCGGACGGTGGATGCAAACTCGTAGGGTCTGCGCCTCATCCCGGTGCGAGGCTTGACCTCCACCAGGCCCAGGGCGCGCGCCACCTCGAGCTGTTCCCGCAAAGTAGCCACGCTGATCCCCAGCTCGCGGCTGAGTTCGCTTAACGCCGGCAGGCCCGCCTCGGCCTCGTTGTGGGAGGCCAGGTAACGCAGGAATTCCGAAATGTCCATCGCAGAAGGGTGTTTGTTGAGCATAATATCGGATTAATCCGATAATTCCTAGAAATGGAGTATAATCCGGCCATGGGAATAAGTCAAGGAGTTCCCCGTTTGCGGTCATGGCTTTATCAAAGTCGGGAAATCTTTAACGCGAATGACGCAAATAAACTGTAGAAATTTGGTGGAATCAACCCATGTGTGACATGTGCGTTCCAAAGCCTCCGATTTGTCAAGCGACTTTGGTAAGACCGTACGCTTGCGGTCCTTTCTTCGTCATCTGTGCGAATCTGTCGAATCAATGTCATCCGCGTTCCATTCCGAAAATAAATCTTCGCGGCCTTGGCGGGCTTCGCGGTTCGTTCTCTGACTCTGCGAAAGCGATTCGCCAATCCCGATTCCCGAATAACGAATACCGATCACCGATGAGATGAAGAAATAAAAAAATTTTCTTCAAGGTAGTGTATAATTAGCAGGCAAGTTCCGCATTTCAAGCAACAAGGATTCTATGGCAAGCACATTTTCATTACCAGCAGACTACTGGAAATCGCTCGAAATCACCAGGCAAGACGTTGAAACCCTGCATACCTATTTGTTCGAGATCGAAACGCCGCTGACCGCGCGCGATCTAACCACCGTGTTGGTGGATGCACGCGTCAAAGCAGAGATCGAGGCGGAGCGCAGGAAGCGCGAATCCGGCGGAAAGATCTATATGCCGAATGGCCGTTATGCCGTCGGCGAAGATATCATCTTTCCGGGCATGAATTGGGCCAGGGGAAAAGTGAAAGCCGCACGGCCCGGACGGAATCCCGAAGTGGGTGAGTTCGAAGTGGTCACCGTCGAAATGGAAAACGGCCCCCAGCGGCTTTTTGCTTCCGCCCTGGCAGATCACGACCTGAACAACATTTCGGTCGAAGCCTCCCAGACTGCGGACCTGAATGCCGAAGCCATCCTGCATGAGTACGGTGGGGAGATCGAGAAAAAGATCGAGAGCGCATTTTCGAATAATGAAGAACTGGTAAAGATCGCGGGACGCTGGTTCCCGCGCGGCTTGCTGATCGATATTAATGAAGGCCATCTTAATTTGGCGGAAGCGGTGCTCGATGTGGCTCAGGGTGAACCCCAGCCCACCTCGGCCGTGTTGAAAGACATCGAATTACCGGCGGGCGTGAATCCCAAGCTGGCCGAGTTTGCACTGAATTATGCCTTGCAGTCGGATCAACGTTTCGATGAAGTCGGTCCGGCGGGCGATGTGCAATGGTGCCTGCGCCGTCAGGAGCCGAATGGGGTGCGCGACCTGCCTTCCTATTTGCAGTATGAACGGATTAATTACGATCGCTCTGCGCTGGATGAAGCCATGCTGAAGCTCGAGACCCAGCTGGACGATGAACTGAGCGAAGAGAGCGTGACACCGCATAAGGAAGTCCGCGAAGTCACCATCAGTTTGATCTATCCGCATCTGCGCGCCGGCACTCTGCCGCTTTCCACGCGGACGCGCTCCTTGTTCCCAACCGCCTACGAATCGCCGCGTGTGCGCTTTACGCTGGTGGATGCCCGCTCCGGGATCAAGATGCCCGGCTGGGTGGTGCGTGAGCACGGCTATGTGTTCGGATTGCGCGAATGGTATAAATCTCATCAATTGATGCCCGGCAGCCTGGTCGCCATAAAGCGCGGTCAGAGGCCTGGTGAAGTCATCGTGGAGGCCAAAACGCAGAGAGCCTCCAAGGATTGGGTGCGCACTCTGATCGTCGGCAATGACGGCGGCTTGGTGTTCGCGATGTTGAAACAGCCGATCACGGCCGAATTCAATGACCGCATGGCCATTTATGTTTCCGATTTCAAGGCGCTCGATCCGCTGTGGGAGAAGAAGCGTTCGTTCGAGGATCTGGTTGTGACGGTGATGCATGAGTTGACCAAACTTAACCCTCAGGGGCACGTTCATGCCCAGGAGTTGTATGCGGCGGTGAACCTGGTTCGCCGGGTCGCACCGGCGCCCTTGTTCGCTTTGCTGGCAAGCCGGCCGCGTTTCATTCATGTCGGCGACTTGCACTTCCGTCTGGAGGAGCAGGCATGAGTTTACTGAAACCCGGCGTCCAGACGCCTTTCCATATTGACTTCGATTGGTGGAAACAAAGCGAGAGCGATTGGCATGTTTTTTTGCGTACCCTGCTGTGTCCCGCGCACCAGCAATCCCTGGCGGACGTGGAAGAGGGTGAGTTGATAGACTGGATTGACCCTGAAACGGCGGAGGTCAAGCCGGTGGACGGCATCCAGCATGCCTTGATGAGCCACTGCGCCCTCCAGCCCGATTTTGTGGATGAGCACACGGCCATGGTCGAGGCGGTCTTTCGCCTGTTTTTGGCCAACGGCAACCAGCCGATGAGCGCTGAAGACTTGTCCACTAAGTTGAAGCGTCCTGCGGTGACCATCCTGAGGACGTTGAGCGGGGCGCGTATTTATCGCGGCCTGCGTCCGTTTGGTTTGTCGAGGCTGGAAGAAATCCCGGCGGATGAAGCGTCCAAAGTAGATATGCCTCTGTAGCCTTACCCATGAGAAATGCGATAAAAAACACCTGAAGCAATTCAGGTGTTTTGTTATGACGATTGTTCTTTTACTTGTTCGTTTCCAGCTGCTCGATGCAGATGCTCAAGACTGTCTCAAGGTCACGATCCGCTCTCAGGGCTTTACAGAAGGCAACATGGCTTGGCACGCCTGTTTTGTTGAGATCCTCGAGTAAATGAAACGTCTCCAGCCTTCATAAGAGGCTGGAGACGTAAATTCGCAGGCAAATAGTGGTTAATCCCGCCAGACTGGCTTTGCACCGCGAAGAGCACTCGCTATCTGCGATCCTCGCGCACTGCTACGGTTGGAAAGAGCCAGTTTTCTCAATACGCCTAGAAAACTTTGGGAAGTTTTATTTCTTGCATATGTTATACTCTGCATGCTCATAATACTCTAACCTTGAGTAGTCAAGTCCTAAATTAAGGTAACTATTTACTTGACACACAGAAGCAGTTTCTTTGTGTGGCGGGGGTAAAATGGGGGCATGAAAAATTTGTCAGACTTTTTCAGTAGAAAAAAAGAAGACATTCTAGGAGATGTTCGTTCCTATATTATAGATCATTTACTCGATTTATTGATTTTGGGATTTTATTGGGTGTGGGCATATTTTTCAAAACATTGGGACTTTTTAGGATTGGTGGCTAGAATGGGAACTTTACTTGCCGTTTTAGCATATATTCTAATGGTGATTGGGCTAGCGCGAATTATTGTTTTTATCTATTCCATATTTAAAAAGAAAAAAGAACCCAAAAAAGATTTGGATGGCATTTTTTTAGAACCATTACCTAGAGAAAAAGGAAAGTATATAAGTGTAAGAATTCGTAATGAGGATAAGAGGAAATCAATTTATTGTACAGTCATACCAAAGAAAATACTCTTTTGGAGAGAAGATGCAATAATTCCTGTCCACTGGGAAGATGTCAGCGCAAAATTATATTCTGGTAGTTCTCCGTTTTCATGGCATCCAAATTCAGATAGTCCAGAGAAAGAGATTAAGCCAAATACAGATGAAATAACAAACATAGCGAAATTTGAATCTCAAAAAGATTTGGCTGGAAAAACAACATTTACATTTTATGGTTCTGAACCAAGTTATCACAGTGGAAAATATAAGATATATTTGGATATTCTTTACCGAACTGACAAAAACCATTCTTCTTACAAAACAAAACCTCTTATTGTTTGTACAGACACAATTGAATCCAATGAATTTGCTGTTTACTATCAATTAAATATTTGGGAATGTAGCGAGAGAGATAATGAGCCAAAAGTACCAGAAATCATCTTTGCTCCATCTGATGAGGAGGGAGAATTTGGATATAAGGATGACGATGTTTATAAAATAGCGAGAATGAAGATTTTTAATAATACAGATACAGTATTTACAAGGTGCTATGTAACACTTCAATATGCAG
>PMLN01000238.1 GCA_003158885.1 Anaerolineae bacterium | reverse complement strand
GCTGGTGTCACACGTGATGGAAAAATTATTTTTTCAACCCAGAATGCGCCTCCCGGCACGACGAATCAATTTCGAGTGCTTGCCACGAATGATAATCATTGGGTATTGGAACTTGCCGAGGAAAAGCAAGTACAGACTGGGCAGATTTTTACTTATTCATTTTTAGGGAAAATATTTGTGGATGGAAAATCGCTCAACGAACTTTATGGTTATGACGAATCGTTTGGCTTTCAAACCATTCATGACCGACCATTTTATTTTTATAAAAGGAATGGAAAGATAGGCGTTTCGTATGATGGTCGGGAAATCCCACTAAGTTATGACCTGGTCCCGCATTATGGCTGTTGCAGCGGCGGACAATTGAATCCGCGTATGGCTCAAAATATTGTTGCCTTCTTCGGCGTGCGGGGAGAACAATGGAATTATGTTGAGATCGGTGTATTCAATTCTCCCAACCCGTGAGGCATCTAAATGACCAGTTATTGCGATTATGTTCGCGTTCATCCTGAGGACGTGTACAACCGCCTCTATCATGATTCGCAATATGGATTCCCGCTATCTCAGGATCATCTGCTTTTTGAGCGTTTCATGTTTGAGGTCAATCAAGCCGGCCTTTCATGGATTACAATTCTGAAGAAAGCGGATAATTTTCGTCGTGCCTATGAGCATTTTGATATTGATAAAATTGCATCCTATGGTCCGCGCGATGTAACGCGTCTGCTTTCCGACGCCGGCATTATCCGCAACCGGTTGAAGATCAATGCCGCGCTTGAAAACGCAAAGCGGATACAGTCCCTGCGAAGTGAATTCGGCACATTTAAAAACTGGCTTGACGTTCATTCCTCTCTAACATTGGATGAATGGACAAAACTATTCAAACGGACCTTCGTTTTTACCGGTGGTGAGATTGTGCGTGAGTTTCTCGTCAGTACGGGATATTTGCCGGGAGCGCATGACGAGGATTGCGCGGTGTATAAAACGGTGGCAGTCTTGCATCCGGCTTGGATGCGAAAATTATAGGTTGCGCAAAAATAGAAATTTCGCCAAAGTGAATATTTTTTTGGCTGGAGCGATCAATAGAAAGGACGATGGGCTTGTTTGCCCGCGCGGTCTTCATGATGACCCAAACTATTCCCACCGCCGAACCGTTCTTATTGCCCGGAAACGGGACCGGCTGCCTGCTGATTCACGGTTTTACCGGGGCGACCAAGGCTGCCTATGTTCCACCGGAGAACGTTGCGCGCCTTCAGGTGTTTGAAGCCGCCTCTCAATTCATTCAGCGTCTGGAGTCGCAGTTCCGATGAATCGTTCTCTGCTTTGGCTGGGCATTTCCTTGTTCATGTGGGGGCTGGGTGAGAGCATGTTTCTGCTTTTTCAGCCGATCTACCTTCAACAGTTGGGCGCGGACCCAATTCAAATCGGCGTGATCCTTGGCGCGTTCGGTGCGGTGATGATGTTTACTCATATTCCCGCCGGCCATCTCTCGGATCGGATCGGTCGTCGTCCGCTGCTGATTGCGGCGTGGGTCATTGGCATTGCGGCAGCTTTGCTGATGGGGGTTGCCAGAACGCTTCCGGTTTTCATCGTTGGACTATTGATCTATGGCTTTACGGCCTTTGTCGCTTCGCCGCTGGATAGCTATGTGACCAAAGCCCGCGGTCAATGGTCGGTGGGCAGGGCTATCACATTTATTTCCATGACGTACAATGCAGGCGCAGTGCTCGGACCGGTTACCGGCGGCTGGATCGGCGATCATTTCGGGTTGCGTCAGGTTTACTTCATATCCGCCGGTATTTTTGTGCTGTCCACCATCCTGCTTTTGTTCATTGAGCCACAATCGCGCGATCGTCAGGATCCCAAGGATCCGCCGCCGAGTTTGCTGACCAATGGACGTTTTTTGAGTTTCCTTGCCGTTCTCTTTGTGGTTGCCTTTGCAACCTATTTGCCTCAGCCGTTGTCTCCAAACTTCCTTCTGAACCAACAGCGCCTTTCGCTGGAAGTGATCGGCGAGTTGTTTTCCATAGGATGCTTGGGAAATGCCGCGCTCAATTTGTTGTTTGGGCAATTTGAAGCGCGCACCGGTTTTATCCTGGGTCAAATCAGTGTGGCGTTGTTTGCTGTGCTGCTTTGGCGCGGCTCGGGCTTTATCTGGTTCGCCCTCGGATACTTTCTTCTCGGCGGGTTTCGCGCCCTGCGCGGCCTCGGCGTGGCGCAGGTTCGTCCCTTTGTGCACGAGTCGCAAATGGGACTGGCCTACGGCATCACGGAAATGGTCGGTTCTTCCACGGTTTTGCTTGCGCCTCCCTTGGCCGGCTATCTCTATCAATTGGATCCACAGCTCATGTATCCTGTTGGGCTTGTTTTGATTGGGATCGGGATCGTTCTTAGCTTGATCTTTATTCCGCGTTCGACAAAACTTCCGCCCGATCATGTCGAACTCGCGCATGACTTATAATAAGCCTTGTCCACAATATCGAAGAATCACAAATCCACAGATTTCGCAGATTTTTCTTCAATCCATGCATTCTGCGTAATTGTGGATTGTTCTTATAAGGTTGAATAGATTCTGTTATGTTGGAAATTGTAACCATCATCCTCGGCCCCGTTCAAACCAATGCCTATCTCGTTGCTGATTCCGAAACCCGCGACGCGGCTGTGATTGACCCGGCCTGGGACGGTCAAATCATCCTCACCGAAGCCCAAAAGCGCGGCTGGCGCATCGCGCATCTTTGGTATACGCATGCGCACTTTGACCATATCGGCGGCGCGGGCGCGATTGCAGATGCGTTGAATCCCTTGCCGTTGGTTGCGCTTCATCCCAACGACCACGTCTTATGGCGCGCAGAGGGCGGCGCGCCGCTCTTTGGATTTAAAATTGATCCCGGTCCCGAGCCGACGATTGATTTAGTCCAGGGTCAGGTTCTAAAATTGGGCAGTGTTGAATTTGAAGTCCGTTTCACGCCTGGACACACGACCGGTCATTGTATCTTTTATGTGGCCTCTGCCAAAGTTTGCTTCTGCGGCGATTTGATCTTTCAAGGGAGCGTTGGCCGTACCGATCTGCCCGGCGGCGATTGGGATACTCTGGTTGAGAGTATCAAAACCCAGGTATTTACCTTACCCGATGAAACGCGGCTCCTCTCGGGACACGGCCCTGAGACAACGGTCGGCGAGGAAAAGAAATACAATCCATTTGTTGGAAATTCAGCTTCAGAATAGGTTCCTTGGGATAAATCATGGAAAAAGCTGCAGCACCCTCACCGCGCTTCGCGGCGCTTGGCTATCGAAACTTTAAATTGCTCTGGTCGGGATTGATCGTTTCCAACATGGGCACCTGGATGCAAAACGTTGCCAATGGCTGGCTGGTTTTACAGTTAACAAATTCGCCGCTTTGGCTTGGATTGCTCGGTTTGAGTTTTGCGCTGCCGATGATCATCCTGCCTCCCTTGGCCGGCGCGGTGGTGGATCGTGTCAATCGGATCAAGCTTTTGTATTTTACGCAAAGTATACAAATGCTCGGCGCGTTTGTGTTGGCCGCATTGACTTTGTTTGGAGGTGTTCAAGTCTGGCATATTTTGGCGGTATCGTTTATCAGCGCCGCAATGCTGGCTTTCGATAATCCCGCCCGCCAGGCGCTGGTTCCCGATCTTGTCGCCCAGCCTGATTTGTTGAACGCGCTCTCGCTCAATTCCGCCACCTATACCGGCGCGGCCTTGATCGGCCCCGCTTTGGCCGGGGTAATGCTGGCTCCGTTCGGCGCCGGGGCGCTTTTCTTTATAAACGGCGTGAGTTTCCTGGCCGTGATCTTTGCGCTGGCTGCCATGCGCGATGTACGTACGCATAGCGGAGGATTTCAACATCCTTTGCATCAATCCTTCTGGAACGGCTTGACCTATGCCTGGAATAATCGTTTGATCATGGCCTTGCTCGTGCTTTCTGCCATAGGTTCTTTGTTCGGACGGTCTTATCAAACTCTTCTGCCCGTATTTAGCCGGCTCTGGAATGTGGGTCCGCAGGGTTATGGCCTCTTGCTTGCCTCTGCCGGCGCTGGGGCATTGGTTGGAGCCTTTGGGTTGGCGTCCGTAAAGAATGTATCCCGTCATGGCGCGGTGATGCTGGTCAACGGACTCCTGTTCAGTCTTTCCCTGATCGGTTTTGCCCTGAGCCCCTCGTTTTGGCTGGGTATGGTGCTGTTATTCATTGTCGGGGTCACCTCCACGCTCTTCGCCACCATCATTGCAACCTTCATTCAGGTCATGATCCCCAACGAAATGCGCGGCCGCGTCATGAGCTATTACACCGTAACGTTGATCGGCCTGCCCTCGCTGGGCGCCTTGGGCAGCGGTGCGGTCGCCGAATGGCTGGGAGGCCTCAATGGCGCTCCCCGTGCGGTCTTGATTGCCGCAATCTTGCTCGGAATTATCTTGATATTTGTAACGCCGGTTTTCTGGCGACGCAATATTCAAAGAGGCTAAAGATGTGGTTGGGAGGAGAAAATATAGGCAACCTTCTTGTGTTCTCGATTCTCACCCAGAAAGAAGGTTTCGATCAGTCAACTTTAGCCTTACTTTTCCTCTCATCTCCAATATCCGGACTTTTGTTAATGTTCAGGTATTCCATTGTCTAACAAATGAAACTATAATAAGAAAGTTAGGGGTTCTCTCATTTGATTGGTAGGATTAAGCGAAGAATTGAGTTGGGTTTTACAATAGTACCCCAATGCGGGGATATTGGTTATTTCGATGGCTGTCTCTTTACAAGAAGTTCATTGTTCTGTCATTGACCAAGGAGTGAAAGAATGAAACAGTCTCGGTCTACTTCCTCGAAATCTCGTAAATCTCAGCAGCCTGTTCAGGCCTTGTCTGTCTTGAATGAAATTGTACAGGTAGTGACTGCTATTCAAGATCCTTCAAAGGTGCTAAAACAAATCGCTGAAAAAGCAAAGGATGTTCTAGACGCAGATACTGTGGATCTGTATGAATATGATCAGGCGCACCATAAGTTTTCTATGCCCCCAATTTTGGTTGGTAAGAGATTACATCCTGATATTTCCAAGAATGAAATATACGAAGATGATGTGGCTATAAAAGTTGTCAAAGGTGGGAAATCACAGTATTTTTCGGAGGTCCAGAGCAATGTTCTGTTAACGGCGAAATTTGATGTTCAGCGCGCTGATGTTCCAGTTGAGCGCTTTGTTGTTCCCGAAAAGATACTTTCTTCTGCCTCAATTCTATTACGGGCAGGTGATGATACAGTGGGTGTGATGTTTGTTAACTACCGTACACATCAGAAGTTCGATGATGAACAAAAATATCTTATCGAGAATTTTTCGAATTTGGC
>PMLN01000183.1 GCA_003158885.1 Anaerolineae bacterium | reverse complement strand
TGAAGTGCAAAATGTCAGCGTCGGTTACGGCGATAAGATCGTCCTTAATAATCTGACGTTCAACGTGCCGCATGGTGCGCGCGTAGCGGTCGTCGGACCGAACGGCGCCGGAAAATCAACCCTGTTCAAGGCCCTGGTCGGGCTTCTGCCGGTGCAGAACGGCCGCATATTGATCCACGGCCTGCCGCTAAACCACCATAAGGATTGCGTGGCTTACGTGCCTCAACGCGAGGAAGTGGATTGGCGCTTTCCGGTCACGGTCAGGGATGTGGTCATGATGGGACGCTTTGACTATCAAGGCTGGTTCAAGGGCGCATCCAAGAACGATAAGCAGGTTGTCGAGAGAAGCATCGCTCAAATGGGCATTGCGGACTTCTCGATGCGCTCCATCAGCGATCTCTCCGGCGGCCAACAGCAGCGCGTCTTTCTGGCGCGTGCCCTGGCACAGGAACCGCATATCCTCCTGATGGATGAACCGTTCACGGGAGTCGATGCGCCGACCCAGGAAGCCACCCTGAAATTGCTGGATGATTTACGCGAAACACAGGTAACGGCCATGATCTCCACGCATGATCTGAATCTTGCCTCCTCCCGCTTTGATTTTATGTTATTGCTCAATCACCGCTTAATCGCTTTTGGAGCCCCGGCGGAGGTCATGAAACAGGAAAATCTTGCAAAAGCTTTCGGACCGCAGTTGATGGTCCTGCCGGATGGCACTGCCGTGGTGGATGATTGCTGTCCGCCAGAATAAGCAAATTAACGATTTACGATTGATAATTTACGATTGACGATTGCCGAAACTATGGATGAAAAGACTTTCAAGGATCGAACGAAGAAACTTGCATTGCAAGTCATGCGCCTTGTGGAAAATCTTCCACTATATGACCCAAAATCAGAAATCGTAAATCGGAAATCATAAATTATGGACTGGTTGATACATCCTCTTACCTATGAATTCATGCAGCGCGGGCTGCTCGCCGCCGTGATCGTCGGCGTTCTATGCGCGGTCATGGGCACCTATGTGGTGCTGCGCGGTATGGCCTTCTTGGGCGATGCGATGGCCCATGCCATTTTGCCCGGTATAGCCATAGCTTATCTTCTCAATGGTAACCTGTTGGTTGGTGCAATGGTTGCGGCCGTTGTGATCGCATTAAGCATCGGATTCTTCTCGCGTCAAGGTACGATCAAGGAAGATACCGCCATCGGGATTTTGTTCGCGGCTGCGCTGGCTCTCGGGGTTGCCTTGATCAGCACGATTCAAACGTACGCCGTGGACCTCTCTCATATTTTGTTCGGGAACGTGCTGGGCGTTTCATCCCTCGACTTGTGGCTGACCGCCGGTCTTGGATTTTTGATCCTGCTGACGGTGATCCTGCTCTACAAACCCTTCATGATCATCTCCTTTGATCCAGTCCTGGCCGCCACCTTGAGACTGCCTGCCGAGCTTTTGCGCAACTTGATGCTTGTGCTGCTGGCGTTGACGGTGGTGGTTTCCCTGCAAACCGTTGGCGTTGGGCTGGCGGCTGCCATGCTGGTCACACCTGCTGCCACAGCCTATTTGCTCACGCGCCGTCTCATGCCGATGATGGCTGTTTCGGCTGTACTTGGCGCCCTTTCATCCATCATCGGCCTATACGTAAGCTATTATTTAAACATTGTTTCCGGGTCTGCCATCGTCCTGACAGCCACGACTTTCTTCCTATTGGCATTTTCCTTCAAACGGTTACAATTATCCTCATCAAAAAGGAGATGAATTATGGCAAAAGTAGAAACCAGTATCAGCATCAACAAACCTGTAGAGCAGGTGTTTGCATTTGTTACCAACCCTCTCAATATGAAGTCCCTCAGCCCGGCCACGACCGGCGTGATCTTCGATGGCAAAATAGCCGTCGGTTCGCGCTATACCGTCCAGTCAAAGTACGGAGCGAGGGAATTCAACTCGGTGAGCGAGATCGTTGCGCTCGATCCGAACAAAACATTTGCGGTGAAAGCCATTGCCGCACCGCCTGCAACGGACGTGGTCAGCACATATACCTTTGAGAACGAGGGCAGCGGCACGAAACTGCACCTCTCCATGGATGCGGCGGTCATGCCCGGCACGGAAGGCATGGTTATTCCGCAGCTCAGAGCCGGGCTGGATACCGGTCTGGTCGCTTTCAAAAAGGCCATCGAAGGTTAGTCATTAGCCCTCCTGCTTGCTTGCGGGAGGGCTTTTTGGTTTAAAATACTCTCCATGTCTCATCAGCGTCCTGCCTTTTCCATTTTCCGTTTTGCATTTTGCGTTTTGATTTTTGTTCTACCCCTCTCCTGCTCGGCCTTAACCCCAACACCCGTTGGTGGAACTCCTCCTTCGGCGAAAGCTTCTACACAAACTCCCATATCGTCAACAGCTTCAATACCTGAGTCCACAATTACTGCGACACCTGTCCCGGTACAGCCGCGCCCCCACTATGCGATGAATGTGGTGATGGATTACAAGGCAAAATCCGCCAGCGTGGATGAGACCATCCTTTATCCCAATTACACCGGGCAGCCGCTGAACGACCTTGTCCTGGCGGTGGAACCCAATTACTGGCAGAATTGTTTTACGCTTAAAAGCCTGGACGTGGACGGGACACCGCTTGCAAATTACACCTTGGATGGACATAAGTTATCGCTTCAGCTTACACAACCTCTCGCGTCCCAAGCGACGGTCACAGTTCACATTCAATACAACCTTGCCCTCCCGCCTCTTCAACAACAGCATGGCGTGCGTCCACAAATATTTGGCTATAGCCAGGCGCAAATGAATCTGACGGATTGGTATCCTTTCGTTGTCCCCAATATAGCCGGACAATGGGTTCTACACGATCATTGGTATTACGGCGAGCACCTGGTTTACGATGCGGCGGATTTTGAAGTCAATCTGAAGTTTACAGATCCGGCGAACGCGCCCGTTGTCGCATCCAGCGGTGAGTCAAGTCCGAATGGCGAATGGACTCGCTATACGCTCAGCGCGGGGCGCACATTCGTGATTTCCGCCAGCCGCGAATATAAAGTATTCAGCGCGCAGGCAGGAAACGCAGTCATTTACAGCTATTATTTCCCGCTATATGATAAAGCCGCGCAAGCCTCTTTGATGGCGTCGGTTCAGGCGATGCAGGTTTACGCGCAGCGCTATGGAACGCCGTATTCCCATGCCACTTTTTCGATTGTCATGGGCGATTTCAACGACGGGATGGAATTCTCCGGCTTGGTCTTTATGCCTCACAGCGCGTATAATCTATATAATGGAACGCCCGAAAATCTATTGATCACCGTGACCGTCCATGAAACCGCACATCAATGGTGGTTCGAGCAGGTGGCGGATGACCAGGCCTTGCAGCCGTGGCTGGATGAAGCCTTCGCCGCCTACAGCGAGCACATCTTCTATGAGTCGGTTTATCCCAATGCGCTTTCATGGTGGTGGGCCTACTGGCCCGCGCGCGTAGGCGGAAGCGCATCTCTGCCGTCGGTGGATATCAGCATTTACGACGCGGGGGGATTTATTCCATATACCAACACCGTGTATTTGCGCGGCGCTCATTTTCTCGACGATCTTCGCTCCCTGATCGGTGATGATGCTTTCTTCGCATTCCTCCAGGATTATCTAAATCAGGAAAATGGCAGGATCGCAACCTCGGCGAGCTTCTTCCGCATCCTGCGCACTCATACACAAACTGATTTCTCCGGCCTGATCAAAGAATATTTTAAGAACTCGTATTGACAATGCTCCCCATCAAATTACCTCCTGTGTTGAAAGTTGCGTTTTGCGTTTTACTTTTTGCTTCGCTGACTTTTGGCTGCGTCCCATCTGCATCCACGCCTCGTGCCCCGGATTACAACCTGGTCACTGCGGACCCCAACTCCACCGCCACTCCGACTCCGTTTCAGCCTGCGCTCCCAACCGATGCGCCCATTCCGTCTGCAACTCAAATCCCCACCTGGACAGTTGTTCCAACGGACACCGCGACGTTCACGCCTTTGTCGCCTACGGATACGCCCACGTCTGTTCCGGTGACTCCCACGCTCTCGCCGACATCCGCGCCGGTAAATACACGGACACAATATACATTTTATGTCAGCCTGAAATACGCAGCGCACAGCCTTCATGCAGACGAAACGATCCAATATACAAACACGACCGGTCAAATTTTGTCGAACATTGTTCTGGCGGTCGAGCCTAATCTATCGAGTGGTTGCTTCTCGCTGACCAGCTTTGTCCAGGATGGCCGGGCGGTTACCGGTTACAGCCTTAACGGCCAGCGGCTGGCGTTCGATCTTTCCCGGAATCTTTCTCCGAATGCAACCACCAACTTCGCGTTAAGTTTCGATTTATTGCTGCCTGCAAAGAACCTTGAGAAGACCTTCGGCTATCTGGATAACCAAATCAACCTGACAGACTGGTATCCGTTCATCGTTCCTTATGAAAACGGATGGATCCTTCACGATCCGTGGTCGTTTGGGGAACACCTCGTCTATGACGCCGCGGATTATGATGTGAATCTCAAGGTGGATGACCCGAGCGTGATGATCGCGGCCAGCGCACTGCAGGGAACGAATGGAGACTGGCTGGAATATCGTCTCGAAGCCGCACGCACCTTTGTACTCTCAGCCAGCAACCATTTCAAGATGGATGATTCCGCGGTCGGTTCGGTCAAGATCCGCTCCTATTATTTCGCCGGTGATGAAAACGCCAGCGGCGAGGTGGTTTGGATGGCCACGCAATCGCTGGGGCTGTATGACGTCAAATTCGCACCGTATCCGTATCAAAGCATCAGCATCGTGGAAACCGATGTGCCCGATGGACAGGAATATGACGGGCTGGTCTTCCTCGCCGCCAAATTTTATAACCAATATAACGGCTCGGCCAAAAGCAACCTGGTCATGATCGGCACACACGAGATCGCACACCAGTGGTGGTTTGGGTTGGTGGGCAGCGACCAGGCGGAGGAACCCTGGCTCGATGAAGCCATGGCGGTCTACAGTGAGCGGATTTTCTACCAATACAACTATCCGAACTACGGGGATTGGTGGTGGAATTTCCGCGTTAATTATTTTGGCCCCAGTGGATATGTGGACGGAAGCATCTATGATTACTCGACATTTCTTTCTTATGTCAATGCGGTCTATTTGAACGGTGCGAATTTCCTTGACGCATTGCGGACACGCGTCGGCGACGATACTTACTTTGCTTTCTTGAAGGATTATGCCACGCGTTATGCTCACCGGCATGTCACTGCCGCCGATTTCTTTGCGACCCTGCGGTTGCACACCGACACAAGTTTTTCTGATATTATCCAGGAATATTTTCAACAATCTCACTGATCGAATCCAAACATGGAGGAAGCATGACACCGGAAGTGAATTCAAAGAGCGGGGAATATTGGAAGAAGCATGTGATAAGTTGGGAAGCTAGTGCGTATTTTAAAGACAGCGGCAAACAACTAACGTTCTGGGATCGTATGTCCACGCTCTTCCGCGGAAAGGGTATGTATGTACGTATGGATGCCGCGCTGAAACTGGTGGCACCGCACATTAAGGGTAAAGTAGTACTTGACATTGGCTGTGCTTCGGGACGTTTTGCTTTTCAGTTGTTGGAAGCGGGCGCGCAGAGAGTCATCGGCGTTGACGTTTCCTCCACTTTGATTGAAGCCGCCGATCAAAGTCGGCTTGCCAGTCCATATGCGGATCGCCTGGAATTCAAAACGATGGATCTGACTCAGCCGGATCTTGCACTTCCACAAGCAGATCTTGTCACCGCACTGGGCGTGATCGAATATTTTAATGCAACAGAACTAGATTCCTTGATGAGCCGCATGAAGGCGCCATATTTCCTGTTCGATTTTCCCGATTCCGAGGGACGCAGAAAAAACTGGGTAACCTGGCAATTGCGCCGTGTCTATCTTTGGCTTAATCATTGTCCGGGCGTGTATCTTTACAATCATAATGAGTTCAATACGATAGCCGCCAAATATGGATATAAGGATATTTGGTATACGCGTCACGCGACCTTCTATTACTCCAGCAACCTACCGCACTCCTAATGCGAAAGATTGCCTGTATTACTCTGGATGTGGAGTCCGATTTTCTCGACCCATCTGGGCGCATTCGGTTGTTCGAGGATGATGCGTTGTTCAATCGCTATGTGAACATCCTAAAGAAGAATGATGTCAAAATCACGGCGTTCTTGGTCACTTCTCTGATTTCAAAACATGGCGATTCATATCGGCGACTGCAAGATCAAATCCCGATTGAGTTTGCAGTTCATTCCCATATGCATGATATGCAAAACCCATGCTCACGCGCTGATATCGAGGAAGCGTTCCGCACCTTTCGCGCGTTCACTGGACAAAATCCAAGCGGCTACCGTGCCCCGGTTGGACAGATCACGCGCGAAGGGCTGCAAACCTTATTCGATCTGGGCTTTCGTTACGACTCGAGCATTTATCCCTCATATCGTCCGGGACGCTTGGGATATAACAATCTCCATTTGCCAGTTGAGCCGTTTCGGGTTAGGCATGAAGCGCAATCCATCATCGAAATTCCATTTGCAACTTTGCATGGGGTGCGCTTGGTCTTCTCCTTGAGTTATGTCAAGTTGTTTGGTTGGACAACGTACAACTGGCTGATGAAAATTTTTCCTCCGCCGAATCAAATGGCTGTGTTGGCGCATCCGTATGATCATTATTTCCATTTGCTGGCAGACCAAGTCACGGCAGGCGAAAAACCCCTGTTACAGCGCAATGCAAGAAGCGCGTTCGACATCTTCGAAAAAATGATAATTTTCTTACGCGGCGCAGGGTATGAATTTGAATGGCTGAGCGATCTATGTGATTATCTTGAAACCGAACACCTGCCTGTTTATGATATGGATAAGGTGATTCGCTAAACACAAAGGATTGAGATATGTCTGAAAAAATGCCTGTTTTATTCGTTGGGCACGGAAACCCGATGAACGTTATGGAGGATAATGAATTCTCACGCGCCTGGGACGCAGCCGGGAAGGCCCTGCCAAAACCCAAGGCCGTCATCTGTATTTCCGCACATTGGGTGACGCGTGGCACGCTGGTCACCGCCATGGACAAACCGCGCACGATTTATGATTTCTATGGTTTCCCGCCGCAGATGTACGAGATCCGCTACGACGCGCCGGGTGCGCCCGATTTGGCGGAACAGGTGCGGCGCATCATCAAGAACACCGAGGTCAAATCCGACCTGGATTGGGGGCTGGATCATGGAACGTGGACCGTGCTCAAACGCATGTTTCCCAAAGCCGACGTGCCGGTGATCCAAATGTCCCTGGATGCCAATATCGATGCCCAAAAGCACTATGACATCAGCCGCCAGTTGAAGGAATTGCGCGAGGAGGATGTGCTGATCATCGGGAGCGGAAATATCGTACACAACCTGCGCATGGCGCGCTTCGATGATTCTGCCTATGGCTGGGCGGTAGACTTTGATCAACGCATCGCCAATTGGATCTCGCAAAATGATCACGATCCGATCATTCATTATGAAAAAGGCGACCAGGCCGCGGCCCTGGCGATCAACACCGCCGAGCATTATGTGCCGCTGCTCTACACGCTGGCGCTGAAGGATGAAAACGAACCTGTTTCCTTCTTTGCCGATAAGGTGATGGGCGGTTCGATCTCGATGAGGTCTATCCGTATCGGGTAAAGCCATAGATTCGTATCTGTGCCATCTGTGTTCATGCCTGGCGAAACATGAGGGGAGTTCTTTTGTTTACATAACCGCGCTGCACGTTCCCATCGTTCGATGGAAACCTTGCTATATAATAGAGCGGCTATGAATGATCAACTCTTTCCCGAACCAACCGTGGGGATTTTGATTTTCAACCCTCACGGTGAATTGTTTTTGATGAAGACGCACAAATGGCACGGCAAATACGGCGTTCCCGGTGGGCACATCGAGTTGGGCGAGACCGCCGTTGAGGCCGCTCGACGCGAAGCAAAGGAAGAAACAGGCCTTGAGATTTACGATCTCAGGTTCCTCTGCTGGCAGGAATGTATCTACGACGAACAATTCTGGAAGCCGCGCCATTTTATCTTTATGGATTTCACTGCCCGGATGGATGAAGGCGAAGTCGTTTTGAATGACGAAGCCGAGGAATTCATTTGGATGGCGCCCCAAAAAGCATTGGATGAATTGGACCTTGATTCTTATACGGTGGTTTCCATCCGGGCTTACCTTGAGCGGGCCGGAGCCGCCTGATGTCGCTTTTTGCGATTGGGTTGTTACTGGTCGCCGCCGTTCTTCACGCCACATGGAATCTGCTGCTAAAACGGGCGGGCGAGAAATACATCGCCGTGTGGTGGAGTTCGATCATCGGGCCGCTCGCATTCCTGCCGGCGATTTTTATAGCCGGTTTTCCATCTTCAGCCATTTGGCATATCCTGCTCATCAGTGCGCTATTCGAGATTGCATACTATATCGTGCTGGCAGAGGCGTATAAAGATTCGGATTTTTCCCTTGTCTATCCAATGGGACGCGGCGCCGCGCCCGCGCTGATCGCGGTTTGGGCTGCGCTCTTTCTTCACGAACGATTTACCCCCGGTGGGTTGATCGGCATCATCGTGATTGTCGGCGGCTTGTTGATCATTGGCGGAAGCAATATTTTCCAAGCGCAATCCAGGCCGCACCTGCGCGGCATTCTGCTTGCGCTTCTTCTGGCTTTGTTGATTTCGATTTATTCGATCCTCGATGGGATTGCCGTCAAGCAGACCGCCGCTCTGCCTTATGTGATCGTTCTCTTCTTTTGTGTCCCAATTTTCACTTCGCCATTGATCTTGCGTCAATATGGATGGAATAGGTTAAAGAATGAACTCTCGGCCCACCCGTGGGCCTTAGCCGCCATCGGCGTTCTGACGATCGGCGCTTACTCCCTGGCTCTTTGGGCTTACAGCATTTCGCCGCTTGGATATGCCGGCTCGATCCGTGAAGTGAGCGTGGTGATGGCAGCTTACGCAGGCTGGCAGTTTCTTGGAGAAAAATTCGGCGGCCTGCGCATGCTGGGCGCGGCGATCATCTTTGCCGGAATTATGGTGATTGCGTTGTGGGGTTGAGCGAAAAGAAGACCGCCTCCGAAAGATTGTTTCCCGCGCCAGCCCGATATGCCAGCAGCGGTTTGGGATCATTGATAAAGGCCATGCGGATGATCCAGCCATCGGTCGAAGAGCCAAGCGCGGACAAGTCAGCCTGAAGCACCTTATACCCGACATTGGTCATACAACAAACGGGCGCTGAAAACGAATCCGAAAGATTGCCATTGCTATCCACGCTAAAGTCATAATCGTTTAAATTCAAATTCCCAGCATCCAAAGTGATCGTAACTCTGATCAGTATATATTCCATGCCTTGCGGCGGGTTAAGATTACGCGTGCTGGCTTGCTGGATCAGATAGATCACTTTTGGGCCTCGCACCACCTCGCGGACTTGAAAATCGAAGGTCCCGCCGCTCAACGTGTCGGTCAATGTATTTTTAACACCAAATGGAATTGGCGCATCCATGGATCCCGGCTTGGGGGTTGGCGAGGCGGTCGCCGTATCGGCTGGCTTGGGCGTCAGGGTTGCAAGCGCAGGGGTTGCGAAAGTGATGTTCGCAAGATTGGGGGTGGACGTATACGCACTTTGCGTCTGCGCGATTGCCGTTTGAATGGCAAACCGGGACGGCGCACATGCGGAAAGCATGGCAGCAATGAAAAAGAACGAAAAAATCCGCTTGTTCACATTAATCTCCTTCGANNTATAAAGTCGCATAATGTCCGCCCTGTTTTAACAAGGCCTCATGGTCGCCTTCCTGAATGATGCGGCCCTGTTCCATGACCACGATCCGGTCGGCAGCTTTAACGGTGGAAAGACGATGCGCGATCAGAATGCTGGTGGAATGGGTGAGGATCAAATTCAGCGCTTGTTGGATTTGCCATTCAGTGAACGGATCAATGCTGGCGGTCGCTTCATCCAGGATGAAAATGGCGGGATGCTGAACGAGGACGCGCATCAGCGCCACCAACTGACGCTGGCCCATCGAGAGACGTCCCCCGCGTTCGCCGGCTTCGGTATGTAAACCCTCGGGCAGTGTTTCCAGCCATTCCCCGTCGCCGATCCGGTTCGCCATTTCAAGCATCTCGTTTTCCTTGACATTCGGTGCGGCGTAACGAATGTTATCTGCCACTGTGCCGGAAAACAAAAAGGGTACCTGGGAAACGATCCCCAACTGCCGGCGGTATTGCTGCAGATCGAATGTGCGGATATCCATGCCATCGATCAGCAACTTGCCTTCCTGGAATTCATAAAAGCGCGCGATCAGTTTTGCAATGGATGATTTACCCGCACCCGTGTGTCCCACCAATGCGAGATTCTCCCCGGCCCGGATACGAAGACTGAAGTCGGCGAGGATGGCTTCCTTGTCCGTATAACGGAAGTTAAGATGTTCGAAGCAGACTTCACCCTTTAGGCGCGGTACATCGCACCGGTCAACCTGGACCACATTCGGATCCGCGTCGATCAACGCAAAGACGCGTTCCGCCGCGGATAATCCTTGTTGGATCTGCGCCCAGAACGCCGACAAATTCGAAATGGGCATCACAAAACTATCGAGACTCAAAATAAAAAGATACCATGCCCCGGCCGTGACAATGCCCTGTTGAATGTTCATGCCGCCATAATAAACAAGGATTGCAACGAAAAAACCGGTTACTGCGTTCAATGTGGGGAAAACCAGCGAAAGCACGAGTCCGCGTTGCACATTGACGCGATAGGATTGCTGGTTGGACGCATCGAAAATCTCGAAAATGCTTTGTTCCTGGCGGAAATTTTTGGCAATCGAAATCCCGCTGACCGTTTCCTTGATGGATTGATTCACTTCCGCCATGGCTCGCATGCCGTTACGCGTGACCCGCCGGGCAAGATTGCGGTAGATGGTGGTCAAGCCCAGCATGAATGGCACAAAAGCGCACATCAACAGCGCCATGTGCCATTCGGTATAGAACATGACCACACCAAGGATGACCGCGGTGGCAAGCTGTGCGGTCACATCGGTGACGATGACCACCAACTGGCCGAAATCGTTGGTATCCGAAGTGATACGCGAGACGATGCGTCCTGAAGAGAATTGATCGTAGAAGGATAGATCGTGTTCCGCCGCCGCGTCGAAAGCCCTGGTGCGCAGTGCCAGAACCACATCGCCGATTGCGCGGATCACGAGACTGCGGCGTCCCCAGTTCAATCCCCAGGTGCTGACCCCGATAAATGCCAATGCCAGGCCCGCCATCGTAATGGCTTGCAAGCTCGGTTCATTCTTGAGCAGGTCCACAATGCGGCTGACGATCACCGGCAGCGCCGCACCGATCCCCGCAATAAATGCCACCAGGACCGCAACCCATATAAAGCGCCTGGTCTGTGGTTCGAAAAAACCAATGATGCGCCCAACCAATTGGCGGTCGGAATATTGGCGGTCATATTTTTCAACGTTAAGTCCGGCAAAGAAACCCATGCTTCCTCGTTCTTCGATATTCGAATATCGAATATCCTTTCTTATTCCTTGAATATCCTCGAATACGCTTCGGAACTCTTCATCAGTTGATCATGCGTGCCCATTGCGGCAATTTGTCCCTGGCGCAGGACGATGATAAGGTCGGCCCAGCGGATCTGCGATAACCGGTGTGTAATGAGAATGGTGGTGCGGCCTTTGGCGGCATGGGCAATGGCACGCTGGATTTTATCCTCGGTAGCAGAGTCGATCGCCGAGGTCGAATCATCCAGGATCAATATGCGCGGATCTGTTAAAAAGGCCCTAGCCAGTGCCAGGCGCTGACGCTGTCCGCCGGAGAGGGTGACGCCGCGTTCTCCAATGACGGTCTCGTATCCTTGATCAAAAGTTTCGATGAATTCATGCGCCTGTGCCCCGTTCGCGGCATACAAAACTTCTTCACGGGCTGCACCGGGTCTTCCAAAAGCAATGTTATCGGCGATGGAACGCGAGAACAAGAAGATGTCCTGCTCGATCATGGATATTTGCGAGCGCAGGGAAGCCAGATTCCAATCGCGGACGTCCACGCCATCCACTAATACTTGTCCCTGTGTTACATCATAGGTGCGGTTGATCATTCTGACCAGCGAGGTCTTGCCCGCCCCGGTTTGTCCAACCAGCGCCACCGTCTGGCCGGGTTTGACGTGAAAGGAAATGTCATGGAGGATGGAGCCGCCTTCGGGGTAGGCAAACGAAACGCCGCGAAATTCAATTTCGCCGCGCATGGTAGAAGTTCGGCCTGAAGCATTTTGATCCAGATTGGTCTCGCGGTTGATCAAATCCAAAATGCGGCGCGCGCCCGAAATGCCCAGCGAAATTTGCGTGTAGGCCATGGCGGATGAAAAAGTGGGAAACTCCAGCATACGCAGCAGGCCGAAATACGCAACCACACCGCCGACATTGATCGTACCGGCCCGGAACAGGATCAGCGCATGGAACAGCCCGCCCGCATACACCAGCCCCATCATCAGGTTTGGAATGAAGCGGGCCTCGATATCGCCTTGTTGGACAAAGGCGTTTCGTACGCGGCGTGCATTGGTCACGAAGGTTTCGGTTTCGGCGCCTTCATGCGCCGCGCCTTTCATGATTTCCACACCGTCCAAAGCTTCGGCCAGGTGCGTATTCATCTCGCCGAACGTCTGGCGTACCTCGTCCGTGACCGGCGCCATGGTTTTGAGATAGCGCCACAAGGCGACAAAATAACCAATGCAAAACAGGGCCGGCACGAGCAGGAGCGCGGGACTGTATTGCGGGATGACGAAGAATGGAATAATGACGAATAATCCCGATCCGATGACGAGATTCGCACCGGGGCTGAACATGAAGTTCACTTCGCGCACATCGTTGGTGGCGCGTGCCATCGTGTCACCCACCGGTTGGAGGTTGTGGAAAGTCATGCTCTTGCCGAGCAATGAAACGTAAAGCTCATCCCGGATATTCCGCTCGATCTTCTGTGCCATTAATTCTGCGCCGAAGTTGCGTCCAAATTGAAGAACGCCGCGTACGATTTGGGATGCCCCCAGGATCAAGGCCAGCGGAATGAGAAGGCTGAGATTCGGATTCGGTCTGAGCATGTCATTAAAGGCGTTCCCTACCAGGACCGGTACAGCGGAAGCTAGGGCGGCATTTCCAATCGCACCCACCACCAGCATGAGAAGTATATACCAGTAGCGGATGGCGTGCGACCAAATCCAAACGGCTGGGTTTCGAAGATCCGAGTTGTGTTTTCTCTCGAGGGTAAATTCAGCGGGAGCAGATATCGTGGTCATGGGGCAGAAAAAACCTACCGCAGTCACTGCGGCAGGCGGTAAACGCAAAATTGATGACTAAATTTTACCACGCGGCGCGTAACTCTCATATTGCAACAGGGTTGTCATAATTAGAACTGTCCGCGTGGACGGTCAAAACCTGTCAAAGGAGAGTGTACTATGGCATGGCCTAAAAAGATTTCTGAGTGGTGCATGTGGTTGTTCTTCCTTCTCTTTGGAATTGCCGCATTCTGGCAGTTCCCATTCTTTGGGTATGTTGAAGGCGTTCTCGCCCTCGCTTACGCCATCCTTTTCGTTTTCAAGATGTAATCGACGATCAGCACTCCCAACAGCCTCCTGTATGGGAGGCTGTTGCATTTAAGCCTGTGCAATGATCTCCGCACACCGCATCGCATAGCCCCAATCCATATTGTCTTCCAAATCCCACCATGCTGAAAGGACTGCGTGGGCAATTCCCCATTCCCGGATCCGTTCGCGTTCAAAACCCAGCCGCTCTGACAAAATGTCCGTGCGGCATTGGATAATTCGAATCGCATCGGATCGATTCAGGAATCCCAACGGATTCATCAGCAACGGCCCAACCTCATACGCGGCGGGACCGAGCATGCCTTTTGGGTCAATCGCCAGCCAGCCGCGATCTGACGACAAAACATTGTAGTGGTGAAAATCGCCGTGCATAAGCATCGGAATGTAATCTTCGTTGAAGAAATTCGCGACCGAATGTTCCGCTCTCTCGACCAGACCCTTTTCAAACGGACCTGTTCCGCCTTTGTAGTGACGACGCAGTTTCTCAAAACCTTTGAACCAATCTGACAGTTTAATAAATGCACCTTCCGTTGGCGCGGGCTGCCAGAGATTAAGCATCACATCCGCGGCAATGTGGGTGGCCTGATCGTCATCGGTCAGTGTTGCCAACATCTCTCCCGGCCGGAGGCGTTCCAGCAGGAACATGGCGCGTTTTTCATCCGCTTCGAGTAAACGCACCGCGCCTTTGCCGTTGAATGTACGCAAGGCGTTGATTTCATTTGTCAGTTCGCGATTGGGGACACCGATCTTGAGAACAACATCTCGAGTTCCGTTCAGGGCAAATGCGACAAAGTTATAGGATAAATTGGGAACCGGCTGAACGTTTGTCAGGCTCCATTGGCGGGAGGCCTCATGGATCAAATCGGGCAATGCGGCCAGCCATGTGCGGCCATTCTCGCCAAAAGCGTTTTGGATGGTGGTAATGAACTCTTGAGGAAGATTCAATTGCTGCGCCAGGGATAAGACCGTGGAAGATCTGTAATTTACCGTCCACGGTCTTCCATCCATCGTCTAACTTTGAAATATCTTTTCAAGAACTTCCGGGCAATATTTTTGCACCATTTCAGAGGAAAGCCCATTCTCCTTGCAGATGGCCGCATANNGACCAATGAAAGTATCCCTTGATCGGCCAGTTCAGGTTGACGGCGCGCCACATCTGGTGAATATGCTGGGCGATGTAACGCGGGCGCATACGATCCTCGGCATCATCCACCCCGTTTTCCGTGACCATGATGGGGACATTGAACTGCAGCGCCCATTTGAAGGACTCATAAAAGCCGTCAGGCTCGTTGGCAATGAAACCTGACGGGCTGAGATCTGCGTCTTTGGGGAAGTAAGTCCGCCCGAATAAGGTGGCAGCGCGCGAGGCGTCAAACGAAACCTGGTCACGCGTATAGTAATTGACACCGATGAAGTCCTGGGTGTGGGCCGCTTCCGGGATGCGTATCGTCTTATAAATAAAACGCGCCTTGCCGTCCTGGGCGCCGCGCGGGAACAGATCATTGAAGATTTTGGATTGAATGCCCGCGACCATGTGATCGAGCGGTGAGCCTGTTGCGGGATGGAAGGAACGGTAGTTGATCGCAATGCCCACGCGCGCTTCAGGCTGGATTTCGTGAATGATTTTGTAGGCCAGCGCATGACCTCTTAGCAGGTTGGTCATCACATGGAAAGCCGCGCCGATATCTTTCTTGCCGGGTGGAAATGTTCCGTCGCTATAGGCCTGGTAGGCGTATACATTTGGCTCATTGATCGTCACCCATATCGTGACATATTCCTTCAAGGCCTCCACCGTCTTTCGGACAAAGGCCGCAAATTTTTGCGGTGCATCGTCATTTTCCCAACCCTTTAAGTCGGTGAGCCAAAGCGGATCGGAGAAATGGTGCAGTGTGACCAGGGGGGTCAGGCCGCGTTCACGCAAGCCGCACAGCATAAGCCGGTATTTTTCGAGGGCCTCTTCATCCCAATGATCGGGCGTCGGTTGGATGCGGCTCCATTCCACGGAGAAGCGATGTGCATTCTGTCCTGTTTCAGCGGCGCGGTCAAAATCTTCGCGCCACCGCCCGCCCCACCAGTCACAGGCCAGGCCGGATTTGCCTGCGGTATGCCCCTCCTGTTCCCACCTCCACCAGTTGTTGTTGGTGTTGTTTCCCTCCACTTGATGGGCGGCAGTTGCCGTGCCCCATAAAAATCCACGTGGAAAATGAAATGTGACTTCAGACATATGAGACCTCCAATTCATCAATCTGGGGAATGCAAGTGATCTTGGTGATTTACCGCTCCGCTGTTTCCCTGTATTTTACATTCAATCATTTATTTCGGGCGAGATACGCAAGATATAGCGCCACGGAACCGGCGACGGCGGCGTTCAACGATTCGACTTTTCCTCGCATGGGAAGCTTCAAGATAATATCGCATTTTTTACGGGTTAGCTCGCGCAGACCTTCGCCCTCGCTCCCCACTACCAGACCCAGCGCGCCGCGCAGGTGGCGATCCGTTTTTTCGCTGATCGGCTCACCTTCCTGGTCGAGACCGACGATCCACACATCCGAGTCTTTGAGCGCATCCAGGGCCTGTGAAAGATTCGATTGAGCAATCAGAAGATGTTCGCTTGCGCCGGATGAAGCATTGACCACTGCAGGAGTTACCTCAACCGTATGAGCCAGCGGGATGATCACGCCATGCACGCCGATCCCTTCCGCTGTGCGAAGCAGTGCGCCGAAGTTCTGCGGATCCTGCAGCGCGTCGAGGATCAAGATCAGGGGCAATTCGCTTTTTTCCTGGGCATATTCGAGAATCTCGACCACGTCGCTGTATGGATAAGCGCCGACTTCCGCGGCAACGCCCTGATGATTTGAATGAAGCTTGTCCAGCCGTGCGCGCGGCGCTCGCTCGACGGGAATCTTGCGTTCTTTGGCCATGCGCAGAATTTCTTCGAGCCGCCCCTTTTCCTGAGCGCCTTCCGCAATCTGAAGGCGAAAGATTTCCCTGCGGTTGGCGCGCAAAGTTTCGTAAACGGCATTACGGGAGTAAATGAATTCTTTCATGAAAGATTCGAAGCCTTCATCAGATATATTCCTGCACAGGGGGAGATTTGCCGGTAGGTCACATTCATACCGGCGTTTTTCAGCGCATCCATGGACTCGTCCGCCAGCCAGTAGAACTCATCCTCCCATAAATCGCCGACCGATTTCGCAAACCCGCTCATTGTGCTTGAATCCGGGAAGGATATATCGGCGATGATCAATTTTCCGTTGGGGGCAAGATGTTTTGTAACAAGTTCTCTGCATAGATTTACCTTTGCATCCAGTTCAAAGTGGTGAAAAACATAAGCAGAGATGATCCGGTCAAAACTGCGACTTAACTCAGGGGGCCATTCGGCGCGTAAATCTGCCACGATGAAGTGAGCCTGCGGTAATTTTTCGCGTGCTTTCTCGAGCATGACTTCTGAGAAATCCGTGCACCATAATTTGCAGTCTTTCCCGGCAAAGCGAATGGCCAGGTTGCCTGTGCCGGTTCCCAAATCCAGCACGGCATGTCCCGCCTGCGGCTCGGCTAATTTTAGGATAGTCTCCAGCACACGCTCGTAACCGTTGAACGGGAACCGGGTTTGCTCCTGCACATCCCGATCGTAGGATTTTGCCCAGGAGTCGAAGTTGTTGGATGAAAATGGATCGTTTTGAGGCATACATCCATTTTACATTAGAAAACAAACTGCCGGTATTTTTTCGAAGTATTCGATGCCGGTAAACAAGCCAATGGAGCGCTCAAAAAACGTTTTGCAAGAGTTCTAATGAAAAACCTTCTCACAGATTGCCCTCATTGGTACTACTGACACACAACGGACGGCAACTCGCCGTCCGTTGTGTCTTCATCATTCGCCGATCTCCCGGTTACCCCCACCTCCACGTTGTGCCATCCTTGCTGTCTTCAAGCGTCACGCCGAGGGATTTCAATTTATCCCGGATCAAATCCGAGAGCGGCCACAGCTTTTGTTTTCGCACTTCGCCCCTCACTTCGACGAGCAGGTCAATGAACTTGTCCGCATCGCCGGAGCCTTTTTTATCCTGCAGCTGCAGACCAAACACGCCGGTCAGTTCGCGCAAGGTCGCTTGGGCAGGCCTGAGTTGATCATCGCTTGCGCCATTATCACGCGCAGTGTTGATGGCTTTGATCAGTTCATGGATGGCGGCCAGTGCCAGGGGCGTATTGAAATCATCGTCCATGGCGTTGATAAAGTTTTGCTGGGTTGTTTGAGCCTGTGAGGTGAGTTCGGATGCACTTCCCGCCGGCACACCTTTCACGTTTGGCAAGGCTAGCCGCAGTCCGGACCTGAGACGGTCAAGATTCTTCTCTGCCGCGTCGAGCGTCTCCTCATTGAAGATTAACGGGGCGCGGTATGATCCATTCAAGACCAGCATACGCATCACGTCCGCATTGCGCTGGGATAAAAAATCCTTTATGCTGACGATGTTGCCGAGCGACTTCGACATCTTCTCGCCGCCAAGCTGTAACAGGCCATTGTGAATCCAGTAGCGCGCAAAGGGTTTGCCAGTGAACGATTCGCTTTGTGCGATCTCGTTCTCATGGTGTGGAAAGATCAAATCGTTGCCGCCGCCGTGAATATCGATCTGCTCACCGAGTTCCTTGAGATTCATCGCTGAGCATTCGATGTGCCAGCCCGGACGGCCTTTACCCCATGGCGAATCCCACGCCGGCTCGCCGGGTTTGGCGGCCTTCCACAATGCGAAGTCCATCGGATGTTCCTTGGCTTCCTCGATCTCGATGCGCGCGCCCGCTTGCATGTCATCAAGCTTGCGGCCTGACAACTTCCCGTAATCCTTATTCTTGGTAACGCGGAAATATACGTCGCCATTCGTCGCAGCGTATGCATAGCCCTTTTCGATCAAGCCTTTGACCATGGATAGGATTTCATTCATCGTCTGCGTGGCGCGCGGATTAACCGCAGCGGGCAGGATATTCAAATCTTTAAGGTTTTGGGCATAATCATCAATGTAGCGCTGGGCCAGCTTAAAGGGATCCTCCTTAAGCTGGTTGGCGCGGTTGATGATCTTGTCATCCACATCGGTGAAGTTCATCACGTGCCTGACTTTATAGCCTCGATATTCGAGATAACGCCGGATCACATCAAATACCAGCGCCGACATGGCATGACCGACGTGCGCGTCATTATAGACCGTCACGCCGCACACGTACATTCGGACGAGGTTCGGCTCGAGAGTTTGGAAATCTTCCTTCCTGCGAGTGAGGGTGTTATAGATACGAAGCATAAAATCTGCGGATTATTTTTTCCGTTTCCCGTTTTCTCCCTCTACGCGGGCGAATATCATGCGTCCCGCGGCAGTCTGCAGAACCTTTGTGACGTGCACATCCGTATACTCGCCGATGTAATCCTTGCCGTTCTCGATGACGACCATCGTGCCATCATCCATATAGCCCACACCCTGGCCGATTTCCTTGCCTTCCTGGAAAATATTGATTTTCAGGATTTCCCCCGGCAGGACCACCGACTTAACTGCATTCGCCAATTCGTTGATGTTCAGCACCGTCACACCCTGCAATTCGGCGATACGGTTCAGGTTGTAATCATTGGTCAATACCGGGCTTTTAAGCTGCTTGCCGAGCACGATAAGTTTATCGTCCACCTCTCGCACGCCTTCCACATCGATGTCACTGACGCGCACGAGAATATTGGGAAGTTTCTGCAGTTCAGCCAGTACTTCCATGCCGCGTCTTCCGCGCTGGCGGCGCAAGCCGTCCGGCGAATCGGCAATGTATTGCAGTTCGTTCAATACAAAACGGGGGATCAATAACGTGCCGGGCAAAAACCCGACGCGGGCAATATCAGCCACGCGCCCGTCGATGATCACGCTGGTATCCAGTAAGATTGTGCGATTGAGATTCGTCCAAGAGGAACCGGAACCTCCTTCGCCGCCCCTTCCGCTGAAACTGCCGATCATGCTCATGATATCGCCCTGGCGCATCACGAACACCATCACGCCGAAATAGCCGAAGATCAGCACTCCGATGAATGGCAGGATTCGCCCAAGCGGTTCAGGGAGAAGCGATAACGGAAACGCCAGAAGGGCCGCGGCCAGCAATCCAACCACGAGTCCCGTTAAGCCGGCGAATAAGGTTTCTGCGGCCACCCTTCCCAGCAGAGCGCGCAGAGCGCGCACTGGCCGTGTTGTGAAATAAGGCGTGAGCACAATCCCCGCCAAAGCTCCCGTCAGCGCATAAATCAGAACAGTGCGCACTTCCTCCGTTGGATTAAGCGGTGAGAGTTGAGCCCCCAAATACCCGCCGGCGATACCCAGCACAATCATGCCTACAATGCGAAAAATGAATTCGACGCTCATAATAGCTCCTTTCACTCATTGATAAGGTTCGAATAATTGACAAGATAATAGCATGGCTGACCAGTCCCGTCAATTGGCGATTCGGTATTTATAATATAGTTATAATATGCCCCCTATGGAAATTGATTTATGACCGTGACGTTATGTACCATTTGCAGATCAGTCCCATCGCCCGCTGGATGCCGGGCGGCGAATTCATGGAAGGGGATGGATCCTAAAGCGGAGTGATTTTTGATGATTTTGACCGATTCTCTCAACCGCCCGCTGCGCGATTTGCGTATTTCCGTTACGGACCGGTGCAACTTTCGCTGTGTATATTGCATGCCCAAGGAAATCTTTGGATCCGATTATCCATTCCTGCCCCGCGCTCAAATCCTGACGTTTGAAGAGATCGCACGGCTTGCTCGCATCTTCGTTCGGCATGGCGTTCGCAAGATTCGGCTAACCGGCGGCGAACCCCTGGTACGCCGTGACCTGCACTTGCTGGTTGCCATGCTGGCTGATCTTCCGGATCTCGATCTGACCCTGACCACTAATGGTTCCCTGCTTGCCAGGCAGGCTCAACTCCTCAGGAATGCCGGATTAAAACGAGTGACGGTCAGCCTCGACTCGCTCGATGACGGCGTATTCAAAGCTATGAACGATGTGGATTTTCCGGTGGAGAAGGTGCTGGAAGGAATGGATACAGCCGCCAGAGTTGGTTTGGGGCCGATCAAAGTGAATATGGTGGTCAAACGCGGCGTCAACGAATCAAGCATATTACCGATGGCGCATTTTTTCCGCAAAAAAGGTTACATTTTGCGCTTCATCGAATATATGGATGTGGGGCACACCAACGGCTGGAGGATGGATGATGTGGTTTCGGCGAACGAAATTATCAGGATGATCGATGCTGAGATACCGCTCGAGCCTATTGAACCAAATTATCGAGGCGAGGTTGCCGGTCGTTGGCGATATAAGGATGGAAGCGGCGAGATCGGCGTGGTGGCCTCCGTAACGCAGCCGTTTTGCCGCGATTGTAACCGCGCCAGGCTTTCCGCCGAAGGTGATCTATATACCTGTCTTTTTGCCGTCACCGGGTACAATCTTCGCAACTTGATTCGCGGCGGCGCGACCGATGAAGAAATTTCGCAGGCCGTTGTAAGCGTTTGGAATAAACGCAGCGATCGCTATTCGGAACTTCGATCCGAAAATACCACCTCCTTGCCCAAAGTCGAGATGTGGCATATTGGCGGTTGAACGTTCAAAATTAAATTCCTTCACCTCCAAAATCTCTTAATTTAAAATCCTCCTATTTTGAATTCAAATGATCCAAGCCATTTTCTTTGACCTTGACGGAACACTGCGCCACAATAGCCCCTCCGGCGGAGAGTTTTTTGCAGATTATGCCTCTCAATTGGGCTTGCGCATCGGTCCTGAAGACCGCCTGCGTGCCATGCGCTGGGAACATTGTTATTGGGCCAACTCCATGGACTTGAAAGCGGATAAACAAATTTACCGGGAGGAGAATCGGGAATTCTGGCGAAACTATTGCCGCCGCCAGTTGACCGCACTGGGCGCCTCGAAGGAGCAGGTGAAAGAATTCACCCCCAAAGTTTCACAATATATGGATGATTCGTATCACCCAAAAAGCATCGTGCCTGAAGACGTGCTCCAGCTTTTGCCTCGGCTTCAACAGGCCGGTTACTCACTGGCGGTGGTCTCCAATCGCGAGAAGCCGTATCAACAGGAAATCGAAGCGCTCGGCATTGCCTCTTATTTTGTTTTTACCCTGGCAGGCGGCGAAGTGAAGGCGTGGAAACCTGAACCGGACATCTTTTATCATGCCTGTAGGAAGATGGAGATAGGTCCGTCGCAATCCATATACGTGGGCGACAATTACTTTGCGGATGTGGTCGGCTCGCGCCGTGCGGGTCTTCAGCCGGTTCTCTATGATCCACGCGGCATTTTCCCCGATGCCGGATGCCCTGTGCTGACTTCCTTTGATCAGTTGCCTTCCGTGTTGGAAAACTTGTAAAACGAACTTCTTATTGTTCCCTATCGGTTTGTGGGCGTTGAGCCATTTTGGTGAACAGGAAAACGATTCGGGTGCGAAGAGCCACGAAGAATTTCCTGATGAACGGCAGTCGCAGGATCAGCAGTAACGCAATGACCGCTCCATATGCCACTGGCGCGCCGATATTTCCTGAAAAATGGAAGACATCCCCTTTTATATCCATGGCGTAATGCAGCACTGCGATGGGAGCGGTAAAGTAAACAACTTGATGCAGGCGTTTCCAGTTCTTTCCGAGGCGGACCTTCCAGATGTCAAAGGAAGTCATTGCCAGGGGGATCAGCAAAAGAAAGGCGGCCATGCCGTAGAGAATGTAGGACTTTTGAATTACGGTCTGTATCAGCAAACTCCAGGCGAGACCGTTATTCAGATCAACGAAGATAATGACATGCAGAACCGCATACATGATCGCATACAGGCCGAGGGCGCGGCGGCGCTTGAGTAATTCCCGCCAGCCGAGAAGTGTGGTTAAAGGTGTACAGGCCAGGGAAAGCACGAGCAGTGCGATGGCATGGCGTCCTGTGCGTATTTCCATCGCCTGGATTGGGTTGGCGGTAAGATGGTGAGTGGACAATCCATAGATGATCAATACCAATTCCGACCACGCGTAGCCATGCATCGCGATCTGCAATGGTGTATATGGTAGTTTCTTGATCCAATGAATGAAAGACATTTTTAAAATTATATACCCTGACAGACGATGTGGAACCCGTTCGGGAAGGAATAGGTTCCACATCTTTTATATGGGCATGTCCGGAACTTTTAATAACTCTGCTTCAAATCCATGCCTTGATAAAGGGATGCCACCTTATCCCCATAGCCGTTGAACATCAACGTTGGGCGCATTCCCAATTCACCGATGCGCCTCTCCGCCGATTGCAGCCAGCGCGGATGCGGTACGTTGGGATTCACATTGGCATAAAAACCATATTCATGCGCATTAATGTCCTGCCAAAAAGTGTTCGGCTGGTCGGCTACAAGCTCGATCTTTACAATCGCTTTGATGCCCTTGAAACCATATTTCCACGGCACAACCAGGCGAATCGGCGCGCCATCCTGGGCGGGAAGCGGCGAGCCATACAAGCCTGTTGCGAGGATCGCAAGATCGTTCATCGCTTCATCGAGACGCAGGCCCTCGTGATAGGGCCAAGGATATGAACTCGTATCCGCTTCCGCCGGAAATTGAGTTGTGTCCATCAGGGTTGTAAAGTGGACATATTTTGCATCGGAGGTTGGCTGAACTTCCTTCAAGAGGCTCGCAAGCGGAAATCCCTGCCAGGGGATGACCATGCTCCACGCCTCCACACAACGCAGGCGATAGATGCGGTCCTCCTGGGGAAACATCTTGACCAAATCTTCGATGGCGTAGGTCTTCGGATTGCTGACCAGACCGGAGACCTCCACCGACCACGGATGGGGTTTGAAATTCTTCGAAAGCGGGGCGACCGCATCCTTGGCTGTACTGAATTCATAATAGTTGTTGTAGTTCGTGATATCGTCATAGGAATTCAGCGGATCGCCCAATTCATCCTTCTTGCCCGCATAGGCTGCGACAGTGGCGGGATCGGCAGAGGCTGCACTGCCTCCCGTAGGTGCGCAGGCGGCAAGTACTGCCCCTCCTGTGATGAGACCCGCGGCTTTAAGAAAGTCGCGGCGATTAAAGTATAGGGACTTGGGCGTGATTTCTGATGGGAGGACTGGAACGGATTTGTAAATATCACTCATAAGGACCTCTTCTTCTAAGGCTGGGATTCGGCTGATAAGGCTTGGATATTGGTTTCAATTTCTTCGTAGGCGCCTTCGCCAAAATGGATATAACGAATTTGTCCGCTTTTGTCGATCAAATAAAGCGCAGGCCAATATATGTTGTGATCGGCATTCCGGGTTGCGCCATCGTTATCCTGCGCCACTGGATATTCGATGCCGTAATCGGCAACGGCGGCCTTTAAATGATTGAAGTCCGACTCGTAATCGAATTCGGGGAAATGGTCACCGATGATTACCAATCCCTGATCCTTGTATTTTGCATACCGGCTTTTTAAGGATGGGATGACATGTTGGCAATTAATGCATCCAAATGTCCACATTTCCAATCCAACCACTTTGCCTCGCAGGTCGGCCAGACGCAATGGGGTATTTGTGTTCAACCAAATGGAATTCGTCACCTCAGGAGCCGGGCCAAAGGTCAGGGAGAGGGGCGCTGCCACTTTTTGAAGGTTGCCCCACCGCGGTACCACAAGCAGCCAGTCCAAAAAGAAGAAGGGCAGGAATCCAGAAATACTTCACCTTACCGTTAGTGATGAAATGATGTCACAGAATCTTTCTTAGAAGGATATAAGAATTCGAGGCGCAAATTGCAGAGCCTTTCATTTTTGTGTGGCTATCCACATTTGCTTTCCGTCTGTGGAAATCTCGATCCAGCCATTTCGATCCATCCGGAGTACGGAATAACCTGATAAGGCATCCAGGGTCTCCTGATTGGGCAGGCCGCTTTGGTCCCCGGTTGCGACACTGATCACGACTAGTCTTGGATTCAAGTTTCGGATCCAATCCGGCGGCGCCAGCGGGGCATAGCCGCTTTGCGACAACAATAGGACGGTTACCGGTCCCACCATCTTTCCGTTTTGAAGATTGTTCAATGTATCGAAGTTTTCTCCAATGGGGAGCA
>PMLN01000378.1 GCA_003158885.1 Anaerolineae bacterium | reverse complement strand
ACCCTTTATACTCGCACCATGATCGTCAAGATCCATTCTCACGGCCAGTTGATCAAGCAATTCGATTTCTCATTTGTTGGCAAGCGGTTACTGTAAGCAATCATCTGGCGGTTATCTTTCATAAAGTGTCGTCAGCACTCACGTGGCGGTTCGCAAATAAGCAGTAGGAGATGGATTTGTTATGAACGTACTTTTGATCTACCCCGAGTTCCCGGATACTTTCTGGAGTTTCAAGCATGCCCTGAAATTCATCCACAAGAAAGCCTCCCTGCCCCCGTTGGGATTAATGACCGTGGCAGCCATGCTCCCATCGGAATGGAATAAACGCATGGTTGATATGAACGTCCGGACTCTGACCGAAAAGGATCTCAAGGGGGCGGATATTGTTTTTATCAGCGCCATGGTAGTCCAGCGCGCATCGACTTTGCAGGTTATTGCCCGCTGCAAAGCCGCAGGCCTCAAAGTGGTAGCCGGCGGCCCGCTTTTTACGGCCGAATACGAGCAATTCGAAAACGTGGATCATCTTATTCTAAATGAAGCCGAACTGACTCTCCCGTCTTTCTTGAACGATCTGGCGCAAGGCCAAGCCAGGCGAATTTACACTTCAACCGAGTTCGCAGATATCCGCCAGACTCCCGCCCCCCTATGGGAACTGGCCGATTTGAAACACTATGCAACGATGGCGATCCAGTATTCACGCGGCTGCCCCTTCGATTGCGAGTTCTGTAACATCACAGCCCTTCTGGGCCACAGGCCGCGTGTAAAATCTTCAGAACAGATCATCGGAGAACTGGATGGGCTGTATCGTCTTGGTTGGCGCGGAACAATTTTCTTTGTGGATGACAATCTGATCGGCAACAAGAAACATCTAAAGGAAAGCCTGCTTCCGGCGCTCATCGAATGGCGAAAACACAAGGTGGGGCTGGTGTTCAACACCGAAGCTTCGATCAATATGGCGGACGATCAGGAATTGCTTGATCTAATGGCGGAGGCCGGTTTTGATACCGTTTTTATCGGCGTGGAAACACCGGATAATGAAAGCCTGGCTGAATGCAATAAAAAGCAGAACCAGCGCCGCGACTTGGTGGAGGACATCAAGCGCATCCAGCGCAGCGGACTGCAGGTCCAGGGTGGGTTCATCATCGGCTTTGACAGCGATACACCCTCCATCTTCCAGCAGCAGATCGAATTCATCCAGAAGAGCGGCATTGTGACTGCCATGGTCGGCCTGCTGCAGGCGCCCATCGGCACGAAGCTATATGAACGCATGTCGCGTGAACGCCGTTTGTCGGGATTGACCACCGGCGATAATGTGGATGGCACAACCAATATCATCCCGAAGATGAACCTGGATATCTTACACAAAGGCTATAAAACGGTCATCAGCGCCCTGTATGCTCCCAAGAATTACTATGCGCGCGTCATCACTTTTTTGAAGGAATATAAATCACCCAGGATCACGGTGCCGCTGGACTTCCAACACGTGATGGCTCTCTTCCGTTCCATCCTGCGGCTGGGCATCCTGGACAAGGAACGCATCCACTATTGGAAGCTTTTCTTCTGGACCTTATTCCGCCGCCCTGAGTTGTTCCCCCTGGCGATCACCTTTGCCATTTACGGTTATCACTTCCGCCAGGTGATGGACTCGCATATTGTATAAGTGCTTTCAAGTTTGATAAAGCCTGACAATCTGTCAGGCTTTTTTATTTATCTCGTACTTGTAAGAAGACTTCGGAAGTCTTGGAGACTTCCGAAGTCTAAAATCTGTGAAATCTGTGGATAAAGACTATCCGTGCTTCTTCTGGAACTCGCGCATGAACTGTGTCAAAGACTCAGCGGCTTTGACGTCCAGCGCGTTATACAGTGAAGCGCGCATCCCGCCCACGGAGCGATGGCCCTTGAGGCCGATCAATTCGCGGCTCCTGGATTCCTTGGCGAAGGCCTCTTCCAGTTCTTCGGAAGGCAGGCGGAAGGGGATGTTCATGATCGAGCGCGCCTCGATTTGGGCGTGTCCGCGGTAGAAGCCGCCGCTCTCATCAATGGCCTTATAGACCAGTTCGGCTTTGGTTCGATTGCGCTTCTCCATCGCGGCCAATCCACCCAACGACTTGACCCATTTGAGAACCAAGCCCGTGATATAGATCGAATAGCAGGGCGGGGTGTTGTGCAGCGATCCGCTGGCGGCCAGGGCTTTGTAGTCCAGCATGACAGGCAGGTTGGCGGGTGTTCGCTCGATCATATCATCGCGGATGATTACCATCACCACGCCCGAAGGTCCGGCATTCTTTTGCGCGCCGGCATAGATCAAGGCATACTTGGAAACATCGATCGGATGGCTGATGAAATCCGAGGACGCGTCGCAGACCAGCGGGACTCCGGCAGGTGGTACTGGCTCTTTGAAGAATTCCACGCCGTGGATCGTTTCGTTGGAGGTGAAATGCAGATAGGCGGCCTTCGGATCGAGGTCAAGTTTGGCGGGCAGGTTCTTGAATCCATCCGCTTCGGTGTTGGCCGCTGCGTGCGTCGCGCCCAGTTTTTGCGCTTCCTTGAAGGCGGTCTTGCTCCATGTGCCGGTGACGATGTAATCGGCGGAACCGCTGGCGCGCAGGTTCATCGGCAGCATCGCGAATTGAAGCGACGCGCCGCCTTGCAGGAACAACACCTTGTAATTGGCGGGAATGCCGAGCAGTTCACGCAAATCCGCCTCGGCGGTTTGGATGATGCCCTCGAACTCTTTCGAACGATGGCTGATTTCCATCACCGACATGCCGGTGCCTTTGTAATCAATCATCTCGGCTTGGGCCTGTTGCAGTACTTCCAGCGGCAGGGCGGCCGGCCCCGGGTTGAAGTTGTAGACGCGCTTCGGATCAGACATG
>PMLN01000377.1 GCA_003158885.1 Anaerolineae bacterium | reverse complement strand
GACCCCTCCGGCCTTTATCTCGCAAGCCGGAAATGACGGTTGGATCCTTGAATCAACTCCGACGAGCAACCTGGGCGGTACGCAAAATGGAAACGCCACCACTTTCAATGTCGGTGACGATCAGCAGAATAAACAATACCGAAGCATCCTGTCTTTTAATACCGCGTCCCTATCCAGCCTGCCCAGCAACGCAATTATTACTTCGGTAACATTGAAAATCAGGATCAAAGGAGTGGTGGGAACAGACCCATTTACAACTTTTGGTCCACTGCTTGTAGATATGCGCAGCGGCTACTTCGGCAACAGCATCGGTTTGGAACTGGCCGACTTCTCATTCCCTGCCAGCACAGGCACGGTTACGGAACGTATCACACCGATTACTTATAATTGGTACGGCGTTAATCTATCCTCGACCAACTTTAAATTCATCAACCGATATGGCGTGACCCAGTTCCGCCTGCGCTTCAACTTGACAAGTGATTACGACAAGGTCGCGGATTACGATATGTTCTATTCAGGCAATGCAACCAGTGGATACCAACCACAACTGATCGTCAGCTACTACGTGCCAACCACGCCCAGCACGCTGGCCTTTGTCAATTGGAAATATGGGTTCCAATTCACCTATCCAAGCCAGGGAACGCTCAGCGGGCAATCGGATACGACAGGTCATATCATCCTACCCATTGTGGTGCCTGGCACCAATCTGCTGGAGAAATATGAGGATGTTTCAGTAGTTCCAAACACCAACACCTGTACGAGTCCCTATACAATGGGATATAGCGTTCCCTATCCATCAACGCCGAAGGTGTTCAACGGTTTGACTTTCGCTTATCAATACGGATTGATGGGTGGAATGTCGCAGTTCCATAATTGGTATGCATACTCGATCCTCAAGGGCAACACATGCATCAGCCTGGGATTCGTCCTGCATGGAATCGTGCCCGGAGTCATGACCCCTCCGCCGCCAACTTATGATTTCAACACGGAATACGCTGTCGTTTTAAAGATCATGTCGTCATTTGCATATTTGAGCCCATAATTCACCTTACGCAGAACGTCCCGAAGGCTTTCGCAATTCAGGCAGGTTTTTGCCCAAACCTTCGGGACGGTGCGTACCATCAGCCCATAAGATACAAAAACCAAGGGTTGCCCCCTCTGAATAGGGGCAACCCTTAATTATTGTTAGCCATACCGCACTCGGTCACAAATTACGCACTTTCAGAAGGTGGAAAGCGCAATTTATGACCGTGGGTATTATAGAATTAACACCCGATGATACCCCTTGCCTGCATTCAGCGCCTTGAATTCAGCGGATTCGGATAAGGTCAAGGCTAATTCTCCAAAGGATTTGCGGTTATACTAGAACTGCTTTACCAGGATTTTCACCGCGAAGCACGCAAAGCTCGCTAAGATTCTTTTTCTCTTTGCGCTCTTGACGCCCTTGGCGGTTCAATAATAAAACCCCAGGAGTAAAAAAATGGATACCACAATTGAAAGCATTTCAGCCATCGAAATCCTCGATTCACGCGGCAACCCAACCGTTGAAGTGGAGGTCATGTTAGCCGACGGCGCATGGGGACGCGCGGCCGTTCCCTCCGGAGCATCAACCGGCATACATGAAGCCCTTGAATTGCGCGATGGCGATAAGAAGCGTTACACCGGCAAAGGCGTGACGAAAGCCGTTGCCAACGTCAATGGCGAGATCGCAGGAGACCTATTCGGCTGGGACGCGTCCGAACAGAAAGCCATTGATGCAGAATTAATTAAATTAGACGGGACGCCCAACAAATCGAAACTGGGCGCAAACGCCATCCTGGGCGTCAGCCTGGCAGTGGCGAAAGCCGCGGCGAACTCATTCGGCCTGCCGCTGTATCGTTATCTGGGCGGCGTATATGCACACATCATCCCCGTTCCCCAGATGAACATTTTGAACGGCGGCGCGCATACCAACTGGCAGTCCACCGACATGCAGGAGTTCATGGTGATGCCGCTCGGCGCTCCGACTTTCGCGGAGGGTTTGCGCTGGGGCGCAGAAATTTATCATGCATTGAAATCAGTGCTAAAAGACAAGGGCTATGTGACGCTGGTCGGCGATGAAGGCGGGTATGCGCCGGCGCTCAAAGCGAACAACGAAGCGATCGAAGTCATTCTGGCCGCAATCGAAAAAGCCGGCTTCAAAGCCGGCCGCGGCAAAGATGTTGCCATCGCGCTCGATCCTGCCGCGTCCGAACTGTACGAGGAAGAGACCAAAACCTACAACCTTCGCAAAGAAGGCAAGAAGTTAACCGGTGAACAAATGGTCGAGTTCTGGGCCAAGTGGATCAAGGACTATCCCATCGTTTCGATCGAAGATGGTTTGGCGCAGGATGATTGGGACTCATGGATTCTCATGAACAAGAAGATGGGCGATCAAATCCAGATCGTTGGCGACGACCTGCTGGTCACAAATCCTGAACGCGTCCGCCGTGGAATCGCAGACAAAACTTGCAATGCTTTGTTGGTCAAACTTAATCAAATCGGTTCGATCACCGAAACCATTGAAGCGGTCGAGCTTTGTCATCGCGCCGGCTGGCGGGCGGTCACATCGCACCGCTCGGGTGAAACCGAAGACGCAACCATTGCCGACCTGGCCGTAGCCTTGAATACAGGCCAGATCAAGACCGGCGCACCGGCACGCTCCGACCGGGTGGCGAAATACAACCAACTGTTGCGCATCGAAGCCGAACTCGGTGAAGGGGCAAAGTATGCCGGTTGGGAGGCTTTGAAACAGGCATAATCAAGAATCACTCCGCCAATAATCGGCGGAGTGATTTTATTCACTAGCATCATCGGCCTGTTTGGAGTATAGTTAAGCCACTATATTCCCATGACAGGAGGAAGAAATGGCAAGTGTAACCTACAGTCACGTAACAAAGAAATTTGGGGAAATGGTGGCCGTCAACGATTTGAATATCCACGTTGAAGATAAAGAGTTCCTGGTGCTGGTCGGGCCTTCGGGCTGCGG
>PMLN01000254.1 GCA_003158885.1 Anaerolineae bacterium | reverse complement strand
CTCTAAAGAGTCTTATCCACCTTATAGCCCCGCGAAACAAGTGGCAGAAAACCGCAGTTTGTGCCCACGCTCAATATACATGCAATCGCATCGTGGGCCAATTTACCAATTCCGGAACCAGTGGAAGCGTCTGATTCAATAAAGCCAGTTTGGTCAAGTAAGTCCGAAAGTTGGAAGATCATCCTAAAATGACCAGCCCCGTTAGAAACATCCTGACGGGGCTGGATTAACTATCCCATAAGTTGAGTTTGGTGAAGATCAATCGGAAGGGAGAGAAACAGTTATGTGCCGGACAACTCCATCACGCAGGAAGATGTGACGGCTGTTGATGGAGTCGAGGGTATTTCCTTCCACAGGTTGAAGGGTTCCATCTGCAAGAGCAACTGTAATGCCTGCCCACTTCCCTGTTTCCAGGATCACCGGCGTCTGACAGATGCTATACGCCAGGGAACCGGCTTTCAACGCCATTTCCTTACGCGCTCCATTCACATCCAGATAGGTAAACACGGTGGAAGCGGATAGAAGTTCATCTCTATCGAGCAGGAACCCATCGAAGACCAGCCGGCCGTTCTCAACGAACGATCCAAGCTCCACCTGCCGGGTCAAAATGATCTCCTTCACGGATCCCGTCATACCGGGTTGTTTCGCGCCCTGGCCTTTGGGTGTGTGTGAATAGGGGTCGGTAGGGAAGGCCCCATACGCATCCGGCGATTTATTGAAACACAGGCCTTGCCGGATATCCGAATAACATCCCAGCAGTGCCTGGGCAGCAGGAGCATGCCGATTCTGCAAGGTGGTTTCCTGTACTGCGAGCAGGAGTTTTGAGACCATGTGCCAGTAAACGCTTCCCAGGCCTTCGTAGGCAAAGAACGTTCCGGAGCGGCCGGTAAATTCGTCATGATGGAAAGTCGCCTCAAACAAGGCCTTGATCTTTTCAAAATCTGCTTCCACACCTTGGGCAAAACGAGGCTGCTCTTTGATTGCCGCGAGCGCCGCGAGCGCCGCGGTTACATCGCGGAAATTTCGGAGTTGCCCGCTGAAGTGAACCAGGCCGTTGACATCCTTCGTGATCAGCGTTGTATCCCCTGATTCGATCAAGGCTTTGAATAAGGGGATATCACGCACATGTTCTTCAGCCAAGCGATTCTTTTCCAGAAAACCGGGCAGGTTCCGATCGGGGTAGAGAATATAGCTGTGTTGTTCGGGCTGGTAGAGGGCGCTGTTTCGAAGACTCCGCAAAAGCGTCAAAGACTCCTCACCGGAAAGCATGCCTGACGAGAGGATGGATACCTGGCCTTCAAGCATCTCATAAAGAGGACTGATGCGGGCGCGATCCGGCGTGAGGTGCAGAATATTGTAGGCATGATACAGGCCGTCCTGGCGCCGGTTGGCTTGCAAGGAATGCTCCACGAACTGCTGAGCCAGCTTCAGAAAGTCTGCGATCTCCTGCATGGGCAGGGAGGTAACCTGACCCGATAGGCCATGCAGGTAATAATTCCAGCGAAAGTCGCTCGCCGCGTTCCCCAGTGCATCCATCACCGAGCGGCGTTGTCCATCCGTAAATGAGCCTTGCAACAAGGGCAGGAAGCGGCTCAGGATTTGGGATACTTGGGCATAGAACTCTTTCACCTCCACACTGAGCGGAACCGAACCGGAGGTGTTGAAAAGCTCACTGCAAAAAGCCAGGCAGCGGCGCAGATAACCCAGCGTCACAACGGACAGCCCCTTGCCGACCAGCGCATTGTTGGCATCGTTCCACTCCGGACGCTGGGTATTCATCCAGATACCGCCTTCGGGCACAAGGTTGGACAATTTCGCCAGCAGGAGAGTTAACAATTTTTCCGCGAGGCTGACATGGAGTATCTTCCCATCCGGAGCATAAACCAATTTCCCATCCGAGCCATGCTCGCGCGTACGAGCCTCAATCTGATGTTCCTGTTCCCAATCGAATTGGATGGTGTTATAGGGATCGTTCAGCAGGTCCGCATACGGTTTTATGCGATATGGCACATCCGCATAGCTGAACCGGGAGCGTGAGAGAAATTCCTGTAGCCGGCCGGGATGAAATTTCACACTGATCTCCATCAGCTTCTGAAGGTAGATGATCTGGTGATCGCTCCAATAACCGATGTTGGCCCACGGGTTGTTCGGTTCCGGCAGTTCCCAGTCCAGACCTTGATAGGTGATGCGGTAGGGGTTGTAACCATCCACCGTCGTGGCGTTCAGGAAGGTGCTGATCATGTTCTCGACAAATTCAGGATACGAAACGGCGAGGGCTTCCCAATTCTGGAAGATGTCACGCCAGTTGCCTTCGTAATTGAGCTTCAATACCCCATCCGGTTTCTTGATGTCAATCACGAAGCGATTCCAGGGGCGGCTGGGATCGCCATGCCGGCGGCTGAAGGTCAGAGGCAAATACGCGGAGGACAAGCGGATGAGGTCCGCCGAGCCGGTTGTTTCAGCGCGATGTATAAGATCGAAGAGATGGATTCTTTCCGGCAGGCTGGCGAAGAAATCCGAATTCGTTTGAAGCAGGCAGGGATTATGCGCCGAGACATATCCCTTGAAATCATCTCTCGTGATCCAATATTGATCCGTGAAGATGCCGCCGCGCATGACATTGAACATGGCGTTGGCAAAGTGGTGCGCGGTGGAGAGCGGTTTCCCCGAGGACTGCAAACCGTCGGCCTGGGCAACGATCTGCCACAGGCTGCGCCGGTTCGCATCGAGATCGCGCTCGATCTCCCGGAAGAGAAGCGCTTTGTCGCCGCGCAGTTCCTGGATTTTTTGAGCGATGGCCGCGCCATCCTGGCAGACATCCGCCATTAAATGCCAGCCATGCTCCTGCTTTGAATCCAATTCAATGATGGCATGAACAAAGTACGCGCCGCGCTGGCCGCGGATTTCTGTTTCAGTAACAACTCCAAGCCCGGAGCGAAAACGATCGAGTTGGGCGGAGGAGAGCAGGTAATCAGCTTTTTCTAGACCCACTTGCGCAACCGTCGTCGCCAGAAGCGATTCGCTGGGTTCTGCCAGATCCGTGAGTCTCGAGTTCAAGGCAAAGACCGCCAGCCCTGTTTCTGGTTCCAATTCACTCCGTTTGTAGGCATCCAGCAAGGAACTGAATATGTTCTGTGTGGCCGTGGCTACATTGGTGGGCAGAATGTTTTGAAGGCCATCCAAAAATTCAACCTGACAGGGCGAATCACCCGAATTCATTAACCACGTGGTTTTGATAAACCCATACTTTTCACCCGTCCGCCAGGCATAGCGATAGGTCAGACCGAGATCGAGGTTGTTTTCTTCAAACAGGACGGCTGTCCCACTGATATTCTTATACAGATTGCGTTGGATGGAATAGTTGCCCCAGCCGCGTTCTGAAAAGGGTTCCCACAAATGGCTGCGTTGTGAACGCCGGACGAGCAGGATGGCCTTATTGCCGGTATTTTCATGGTTCTCTGTGATCTTATCCACCGCATAATAAGGAAAGAGCGCCTGCTCGGCGCTGATCCGTCCGGCGGTCAGACCCCCGGTGGAGGCCAGAAACAGCCAGTGTTCGGAACTGCTGACGA
>PMLN01000272.1:494-2735 GCA_003158885.1 Anaerolineae bacterium | reverse complement strand
AGATTTCCCACATGCCGGAATATTCATTGCCTTCGGGAAAAGTTTGCTTGGCGGCCACCAGCGGAAATTTTGCTTCATGCTTTAGCACCGAGCGCGAGTAATAGTTAACCCCAAGCACGTCGACATTTTTGATCTTTTCAAGGTCGCCGGCCTTGATCAGCGAACCGGATAGCATTTTGACCAGGGCAAATTCCTCGATCGGTGACGTGCCTTTGAGCAGGGGATCCAGCACTGAGCGGTTTGTCAATGCATCCACGCGCAGTGCGGCCTCGCGATCCTTTTTGGAACCGGTGGCCGGATACATCGGGTTGAGGTTGAGCGTGATGCCGATCTTGACCGGCCCTTTGGCTGAGGCGCGCATGGCTTCCGCGGCCAGCCCATGCGAAAGCAATAAATGATGCAGGGCTTTGATGCCGGCCACCGGGTCCTTGAAACCCGGGGCGTGGTCGCCGAGGAAATATCCGAGGATGGAGGTCACCCAGGGTTCGTTGTGAGTGAAGATGACTTTCACGCGATCCGTCAAATGCTCCGAAACGATGCGCGCGTATTCGGCAAAGGCATAGGCCGTTTCGCGGTTGGGCCAGCCGCCTTTTTCCTGCAAGGCCTGCGGCAGGTCGTAATGGAAAAGACAGGCATAAGGTTCGATGCCCTGCTTCAGCAGTTCATCCACCAGTCGGTCATAAAACCCCAAACCTTTTGGGTTGACCTTGCCCGTCCCTTCCGGCAGGATGCGCGTCCAGGCGATGGAAAAACGATAAGTCTTCAGGCCGAGGTCGGCCATCAACTTTATATCGTCCTTATAGCGGTGATAATGATCCACGGCCACATCGCCGTTTTCGTTGTTGGCGACTTTGCCCGGCTTATGACTGAAAACATCCCAGATGGAAGGCCCTTTGCCGTCCTCATTCCATGCGCCTTCGATCTGATAGGCCGAGGTGGCCGCGCCCCATACAAATCCTTTTGGAAAAGTTAGCGAAGTCATGCGGCAAGCATACAGGAGAATCGGTCATTGCGCAAGGCAAACAAACCCGATTCACCCCGAATTCGTTCCCCGTAGAGACGTTGCATGCAACGTCTCTACATTAATTATTGTCCCGCCGGTTTTTGCACCTGGAACTTTTGCACTTTGTCACCGAGCGCCACGTAGACGTTGTTGCTGCTGTCAATCGCAAGCCCGTAGGCCTCGGCCGGGAAGGAGTTGAGATAGGCGCCTGAGGAATCGAAGACCTGGACATTGCCGAATATATCGGCCACAAAAACGCGGCCATAGCCGTCTATGGCAATTCCCGAGGGCTCGGTGAACTTGCCATTTTGAATATTAGAGGCATCCGCTTCGCCGCCAAACTGATTGACATATTTGCCGCCCGGCGTGAACTTGAACACCAGGTAATTGGTGGAGCCGACCGCGTAGATGTTCCCAAGCCCATCCACCGCAATTTTGGCTTCGCTCTCGCCGTCGCCCGTGACGTTCTCGAAGGCCTTCTTGATTTCAAGGTTGATCTTCCCGTTTTGGTTGAAGTGCACGATGGAGTCTTCATCGGTGGCGGCGTAGAGTGTTCCATCCGGGCCAAGCGCTATGGATTGATAGTAGCGCTGGTCATCCTGGATTTCATTGAGTTTCTTGCCGGTCGAATCATAGACGGTTATTTTGCCCTCATGCACGGCATAGATCTTTCCATCCCGGCTGACGGCCAGCGAATCCACACCCACTTTGTTGCCGAGCGGGATCATGGAGACGAATTTGCCAGTGGGATCGAATATCTGGATGCGGCCGTCCTGAAAATCGCCGACGATGATATTTCCGCTGCCATCCACGGCCACGGCGCGCGCATCCGTAAACATGCCCTGGCCGATGCCCTTTGATCCAAAGCTGAGCGTCTGCTTTGCGAAGCCGGAGGATGCAATACCGCCCAATCCCTGTGGAAGATTGGTCGCCATGGAAATCATGGTTGCAATGGGATTATTGCTGCCTGAGTTTGAAGAGCTTGAACCAAAGAAGGAGGCAAAGGGTATGAAGCCAAGCAGGGTAGTACCGAAGGCGCCGATCAGCGAGCAGACCACGATCAAGACGATAATGATCGGCAGCTTGGAGCCAAGCCAATAACCCAGGTCAAAGCCGCGCGGCTGGCTGGGAGTGGATGAACTGCTAGTTGTAAACGTACTGCCGGTGAACGGCGCGTAATTTGGCTGGTTGAAGCCCGTATACATCGGAGGCGTCTGTCCCCATTGCAGGCCGCTTTG
>PMLN01000272.1:0-475 GCA_003158885.1 Anaerolineae bacterium | reverse complement strand
TCAGGTTCAAGCCGGCCCATTGATATTGCGGCACGCTCGAAGAAGATCCGGGTGCGGGTGTTCTTAGGGATTGCGGGATGATGACCGTACCGCCGCAATAGTTGCATTTTATGGTGAGCGCCCCCACTTGCGGCTCGAGCGGCGCGCCGCAGGTCGGACATTTGAATGCACGGATGGATGAATCGCTTGCCATTTATTTTCTCCTTCAAAATATTACGATATCTATTAGAAAGTTTTTTGAACATCAAAAATTTAACCAGAGATGAACGACTTTTAGGGATAGGTATTTTCAAAACAGCTACTCTTGTGAGCATACTCCCCNNGTCTGGGTTAGGTCTCATTGATGCGAAGAATTCTACGATCACATAGCTTGTTTTCAAAACACCTACTCTTATAAGAGATGAACGAGGATAAACATCGATTGGACTAAGGGTTTCTCAAAGTCGGAAACGAGTCCGCGAATTTTCGCAAATTA